>JAFXOO010000059.1 GCA_017528675.1 Oscillospiraceae bacterium
AATGGATGCAGTCCCGCCATAGATGCGAGGTTCAGATTCAACCGGAGTTTCACCTGATTGTTACTGAGGGAACCCAAACAGAACCGATGTATTTTGAAGCAATTCGGCAGGAGATCAATCAGCACTACCGTGACAGGATCCAACTGGAAATACACGGAGAGGGAGACAATACACTGAGCCTGCTTGAAAGAGCAAAGAGCCGAGTGCGGAACAGCGGCTTGATTTACAAGCATGTCTGGATCGTATATGACACCGATGACTTTCCTGCGGAACGCATCAATCAGACAGAAACAGACTGCAATGTGCTGAGTCAGGCGAACGAGGAGACTATCTATCATGCGGTGTGGTCGAATCAATGCATAGAGCTGTGGTTCATGCTGCATTTCAATTATGTGGATGCCGATCTGCATCGTTCAGAATACTATCCAAAGTTGTCGGAATGGCTGCAAAACATCGGACAGGGTGAGTATGCCAAGAACCGCAGGGATATTTACGCAGTTCTGCGCCCCTATCTTGACACTGCAATCCGCAATGCACGGAAGCTGGATAAACGCAATCAGGGACGGACACCGGCAGGCTCTGCTCCCGGCACTAAGGTCTATGAGCTGCTGGCATTGCTAAGACCTTACCTTTTATGATCGTAATTGCTTATAAAGCATCTGTTCAGAAATGAATAGGTGCTTTTTCCACATTGTTTTTGAGAGGAGAATATTGATGAATACATATTTAATATCTTTCAGTTATATTCCGGATACTGATGATCCGGAAGAAGCCTTTGCCGAAGCCGAATCCGAGGAGAGGTATGAGGACGTGTTGCTTGACGACGATACGGATGACACCGACGATGAGTATTTTGAAGAATACGATGAAAGCGAATATATTCAGCTTGCAAAACTGAAAATGTACAAAATAGAACCTGATGAGAATGGCATCCTGCAAGAAAATGAAGAAAAGCTGGTATTTCAAGCGGACGGAAAAGTGATCTTTGGTGATATTATGTTCGATTGTGGCGAAGATCCGCACTATTTCTGCGATTCGAAAAGTGCAGACTTGGAATATGTGTGGTCGGCGCTGACAGACAAGAGAATGGGCAATGCTCCTCTGGTCAATGCAGTCAACAATGAATATGGCTGCAATATCCTGTATTTGGAAGACTATTCCTTTGAAGAGGATGTGACCGAGGATGAAAAGATTGAAATTCTGGATATAGTCTCCGGCTTTTGCGATCAAGATGAGATCAATGTCGTTGCCTTCTACCCCAGTCCTCTGCCTTATGATAACACAAAGGAGCAGCAATTAACGAATATTACATGTGCCATTAACTCGACTATTCGGGGTTCTATGATTGAAAAGTGCCTTAATCCAAGCGATACTCCGGAGAATGAAATCTCAATGCAAATAGCTCCAGAGTTATATCTCCGTGCTGCCGGAATGCGTGTCAGCGGTGTCTCCTATCCTGAAACAGCAAAGAACCGGGAGGAATGGGATCTGTTTGAGAAAGCTGGATGGCAGGAATGTGGCAACTCACGATTGCTCTTTGCAGCATCTGAATAAAGTCCTGCATTGTATCAGGGTATCTAATTCATATATGGTAATCCAAAGCATCTGTTCAGAACTGAATAGGTGCTTTTTTGATTACCCCAAAAGGAGGAACCATCATGAACATGAGTGACGATGTCGTCAGCGTGACACTCAGTGTGACCCAGACGGCAGCTCAGACCGGCGGCCATGCGGTGGATAAAACGATCGACATGATCGCCAAGCTGCTGGACACGCTGATGAATGACAGCAAGCAGCGTGCATCGGAACGGGCTGCAAAGCGTGCTGCCAAACAGGAAGCAAAAGCGACCAAGCCAAAAGACATCAAGCCCGGAACGGTCAGCATGAAAGAGCTGGTGCGCAATGCCCGTCAGACCGGCGATACACTGTCAACGGCAGAACAAGGGATGACGAAGGCTGATCGGCAGTTTATCGCAAAGAAAGCCAAGGAGTACGGCATTCCGGTTGCCTTCACCGGCTCCAAAGGCAAGGACATTTACTATGCAAGTGTGCGCACAAGCGATCTGCCGGTTTTCCGTCAGATCTGCACAGAAATGATGCAGACGAAGATGGCAGAACGCCCGAAAGCGCTCGACAATTTCAAGGTCAATGAATGGGAGGTGCCGTTCCTGACAGCTGAGATGAAGCAGCTCGGCGTAGCAGCTTCATTCGGTAAAACGAAAGGCGGCGAGAGCTTCTGCCTCTATGAAAAGCGGGATGAAAAAGCAATCATGGCGGCACGGGATGCATTTGTCCGAAAGTGCAGTGAAATCGAGCAGAATATGCAGTTTTCCCGTGATGATGACGGCTTCTTTCACATTCAGGATAGCCGAACGGGACAGGAGCTTACCTTTGACGAACTGCCTGCACGGGAGATTCTGTCGGCGCAGATGCAGGAGCGCTTCGGGATGGACGAAAACAAGGCAAATATCGCCTGTGCGAAATTCGGTCAGGAACTGTTGCAAGGGCAGGAGAAACAGCGTTTCTTCTCTGACAACCCGCAGGATGCTTTCTCACGTGTGGATGCCAACATCACAGTCGAGGGCGAGGCGGTCGCTGCGAAGGCGTATGATTGCTGGCGGCTGACACTCAAGACAGACGATGTTC
>JAFXOO010000005.1 GCA_017528675.1 Oscillospiraceae bacterium
AAGCTTTGCATCATATTCCTGAATTCTTCGGTTATTCTCCGCTTTCTGCGCTTCCAGCTCAGCGATAGTTGTCGCCTCAGCAGGCAGATCTCTGCGCAATACAGTCTGATCCGCCATAACCATGCAGCACACCGCTGCAAGTGCAGCAGCAACTATCCTTCTGCAAACACGTCTTTTCATAATACTCCCTCTGATTACACGTTAATATATTTTCTGGTGCTGACTGCACTGCCGAGTGCACCAATCAGCGCACCGCCGCAGACATAGGCAGCCGTAACAGGCGGATAGATCTCGCTGAAGGGAATGATACTGCCCGTACCGATGATATTGAGAATCGTGCTCTGATCCTGAAGGATGCGCACGATGCCGTCATAGGCAAGCCATGTCACCACCAGCGCCAGTGCACCGGCAAAGAAGCCGGTAATCATGCCCTCAACGAAGAACGGGAAACGGATAAAGGCATCCGTTGCGCCGACATACTTCATGATCTGGATTTCTTCACGCCGTGAGAACACACTCGTTCTGGTCGTGTTAGAAATAATGACCATAGAGACAATCACCATTGCCACGATCACCGCACCCATGACCCATGTCAGAATCGAACGAAGCTGGATGAGCACATTGACGAAATCATACGGTGCCCGGATGGAATAAATATGATCCAGGAGCTTGATCTCGTTGATCGTACTCCGGATGCCGCCAATGTCCTTGACCTTAAGCCGATAGGCATCGACCAGAGGGTTGTCATCGCCAAGCGAATCAAACAGTACCTCATACTCTGCCATGCTCTGCTTCAGGGATTCGTAGGCCTGCTCCTTGGAATAGAAGCTGACCTGCGCCACATTGGACATGCCCTTCAGACGAGAGCCGATTTGCTCGATCTCCTCGTCTGTAGTGCCGTCATCGAGGTAGACGATCACCTCATTTTTTGACTCAATGCCGCCGATGACCGTGTTGACATTCAGATACACCAGTACCGAAAAGCCAACCAGCAGCAGCGAAACGAGCAGGACGCAGAATGATGCGAATGCCATCATCCGGTTTTTCCAGACATTGTCAATGCCCTGCTCCACCAGATACCGAAATCCGCTAAGCTTCATCTGCACCCTCCATTGTATCCTCGCTGCCGCCGGGAGCGATGGTTTCCTCATAGAGGACTTCGCCCTCCATGATATCATCATACACAATTTCGCCCTTGGCGATGTTGATGATGCGTCCGCCGAAGTGCCGCACCAGATCATGCTCATGCGTCACCATCAGAATGGTCGTACCACAGGCATTGATGCCCATCAGCAGCTCCACTATCTCATAGGAGAGCTCCGGGTCAATGTTTCCGGTGGGCTCATCGGCAATGATAAGCTTGGGATCGTTCACGAGCGCTCTGGCGATGGCAACACGCTGCTTTTCACCGCCGGAAAGCTCATTCGGATAAGAATTTGCCTTTGCCTGCAACCCCACAAGGCTGATCACATAGGGGACTCTCTTGCGGATATAGCTTCTCGGAGCGTCAATCACCCGCAGAACGAAGGCAATATTCTCGTACACGGTCATAGAAGGAATCAGCCGGAAATCCTGGAACACAATGCCGATGGTGCGGCGCAGGTTCGGGATCTTATTGCGGCGAAGCTTGGAAAGGTTATAGCCATTGACCACAACCGTGCCCTCCGTCGCCTCGATTTCCTTCAGCAGGAGCTTAATCATCGTACTTTTTCCGGCACCGGAGGAGCCGACCACGAAGGCGAAGTCACCGTCATTGATCTTCAGGCTGACGTTGTTGAGTGCATCCACGCCGCTGGAATACGTCACGGATACATTCTTGAGCTCTACCATAAATAAAAATTGCACCTGTCTTTCTTTTCGTTCATTTCCCGGTATTTTCCGAAGCTATAGCTTTCTTTCTCACGCATCCGGGCAAAGAGTAAGCCTGTATCCGGGAGCGAACCCAGCCGACTCCCGGAACCAGGCATATAAGACGTATAGGCAAAGACCAGACTATTTCTTAGAACTTTGTCGGATTCGCCTGGAGATACTTCTTAACCATGAGGGCAATCTTGAAGATGATTGCATGATCGAATTCCCGCAGATCGAGACCGGTCAGTTTCTTGATCTTCTCAAGACGGTATACCAGCGTATTTCTGTGAACAAAGAGCTTTCTCGAAGTCTCGGAAACGTTCAGGTTATTCTCGAAGAAGCGCTGGATGGTGAACAGAGTTTCGTGGTCGAGGCTCTCGATGCTGCCTCTCTTGAAGACCTCATGCAGGAAAGTCTCGCAGAGGGTCGTCGGCAGATGATAGATCAGTCTCGCAATACCGAGGTTATCGTAGCTGACAATGATCTTGTCCGTATCGAACACCTTGCCGACCTCAAGAGCCGTCTGCGCTTCCTTGAAGGAACGTGCCAGCTCCTTGACGCTGGTCACAGCAGTACCGATGCCGACATTGACACGGGTATAGAACTCGCTCGACAGCGTATCTGCAATGGAACGAGCAAGCTTCTCCAGATCCTTGGAATCCACGCTGGACTTGATCTCCTTGACCAGCACGATATCCGACTCTGTAATATTGAAAACAAAGTCCTTGTTCTTGTCCGGGAACAAATTCTGAATGACATCATAGGCAGAGATATCATTGCTTGAAACAATGCGGATGAGCAGCACAACTCTGCTGATCTCGGCATTGAAATGAAGCTCTATTGCCTTGATGACAATCTCACCGGGGAGTACATTGTCCAGAACCACATTCTTGATGAAGTTGTTGCGGTCATACTT
>JAFXOO010000060.1 GCA_017528675.1 Oscillospiraceae bacterium
CGCACGCTGGGCATTTGAGAAGTTCAAGGGTGCGAAAGACAAGCTCGGCACACAGATGCGTGCAGTGGGCGAGGTCATGAGCATCGGCAAGACCTACAAGGAGGCCTTCCAGAAGGCGATCCGTTCGCTGGAAACCGGCCGCTACGGTCTTGGCTTTGCAAAGGATTTCCACGAAAAATCCAAGGATGAGCTGCTTGGCATGCTCCATACGCCTTCAAGTGAGCGCCAGTTCATCATTTATGAAGCCCTGCGCAAGGGTGCGACGATTGACGAGATCTTTGAGCTGACCAAGATCAAGCACTACTTCCTGCAACAGATGCTGGAGCTCGTGCAGGAGGAAGAAGCCCTGCTCGCCGGAAAGGGTTCTGTGCCGGAGGCTTCCGTACTCCGTCAGGCCAAGCTCGACGGTTTCTCTGACCGCTATCTGAGCCAGCTCCTTGAAGTCAAGGAGGAGGAAATCCGCAACGCACGTTTCGCAGCCGGAATCCGTGAGGCATGGGAAGGTGTGCACGTTTCCGGTACAAAGGATGCGGCTTACTACTATTCGACCTATCACCTGTCCGAGGACAAGTCGCCCTGCAACACAGACAAGCCGAAGATCATGATTCTCGGCGGCGGCCCGAACCGCATCGGTCAGGGCATCGAGTTTGACTACTGCTGCGTACATGCGGCACTGGCACTCAAGAAGCTTGGCTTCGAGAGCATCATTGTCAACTGCAACCCTGAGACTGTTTCCACGGACTATGACACCTCTGACAAGCTCTATTTCGAGCCGCTGACGCTTGAGGATGTACTGTCGATTCACGAGAAGGAAAAGCCGGTCGGCGTCATTGCACAGTTCGGCGGACAGACACCTCTGAATCTGGCAAATGACCTGAAGAAGTACGGCGTCAATATCCTTGGCACCAGCCCGGAGACCATTGACCTGGCAGAGGACAGAGATCATTTCCGTGCCATGATGGAAAAGCTCGGCATTCCGATGCCGGAGGCAGGCATGGCTGTCAATGTGGACGAGGCGCTGGAAATCGCCAACAAGATCGGCTATCCGGTTATGGTACGTCCTTCCTATGTACTTGGCGGACGTGGCATGGAGATCGTGCACGATGATGAAATGATGCGTGTTTACATGAGCGCTGCGGTCGGTGTGACACCGGACAGACCCATCCTGATTGACCGGTTCCTGAACCACGCAACTGAGTGCGAGGCCGATGCCATCTCTGACGGTACACATTGCTTCGTGCCGGCTGTGATGGAGCACATTGAGCTTGCCGGTGTACATTCCGGTGACTCTGCATGCATCCTGCCGTCCAAGAATCTGACAGACGAGCAGATTGCCACGATCAAGGATTACACCCGCAAGATTGCGGTGGAGATGGGTGTCTGCGGCCTGATGAACATGCAGTACGCCATTGAGGGCGATACGGTCTATGTGCTGGAGGCAAATCCGAGAGCTTCCAGAACAGTGCCGCTCGTATCGAAGGTCTGCTCCATCAACATGGTGCAGATCGCAACCCAGATCATCACTTCCTCGCTGACCGGCAAGCCTTCTCCGGTGCCGGCGCTCAAGGACAAGATCATCAAGCATTACGGCGTCAAGGAAGCTGTGTTCCCGTTCAACATGTTCCCGGAAGTTGACCCGCTCCTCGGCCCGGAGATGCGTTCGACCGGCGAGGTACTCGGCATCTCCGAGTCCTTCGGTGAGGCTTACTACAAGGCAATTGAGGCAACCCAGACCAAACTCCCGACGGAGGGCACAGTACTGCTGTCTGTCTGCGAGCGGGATAAGCCTGAGCTGCCGGAGCTGGCACGCACCTTCCATGAACTGGGCTTCCGGATCCTGGCAACCCACAAGTGCTGGAAGCTGTTGCAGGCTGAGGGCATTCCCTGCGAGCGCATCTTCAAGATGTACGAGGGCGGCCGTCCGAACATCGGTGACAGCATTGCAAACGGCGAGATCAACCTGATTGTCAACACCCCTGTCGGCAAGGAGAGCCGTCACGATGACAGCTATATCCGCAAGGCTGCCATCAAGCACAGAATTCCCTACATCACCACGATGGCTGCGGCAAAGGCTTCTGCGGAAGGCATCCGCACACTGAAGGAAAACAAGCACTTCGGCGTGAAGTCGTTGCAGGCACATCACGATGAGATTATTGAAAAATGAGTACAGCATCACGCCCCTTTCACGGGGCGTGATTTTGTAAAAGGAGGTTCTTATGCAGTATCGGGAACAGATTCATGCGTGGATTGAG
>JAFXOO010000061.1 GCA_017528675.1 Oscillospiraceae bacterium
GGGGATTTCGCTCACTGCGGTGAGCGACCAGGGCTTTCAGCCCTGGACCTGACCAGCTTTTTGAAAAAAGCTGGACCAAAAACTTTTGAGTTCGCTCCACGCTTTCAAGAATGGTTTTTGCATGACCAAAGCCTGGTTTTCCCCCGCTTTTGACTCCAAAAGCGGGCGGGGGTCAAGGGGGCAGCGCCCCCTTGCACTGCCTATTCCGCTCTTTTCAGCGTAACGGCATAGGCAGCCACCGCTGCTGCGCAGGGTGTCAGACTCAGGAAGCCCAGCACTGCCATTCCCCAGACCGGCACACTGCCCGCCGAAATATCCGCCGAAATCAGATTGCACACGCTCAGAAACGGCGCACACAGCAGCTTATACAGCCGATAATAATCATCCGGAAGCAGCCCCGCCCTTGCTGCCAGGAGCATCCCCCAGAGCACACACGGCACCGCTGCGCCGGTCAGTCCATGCAGCAGCGCCCGGATTGCAGACGGCTTTGCCTTCCTGTCTGCCATTGCCGCCGCATAACCGCCCTGTATCATCAGACCAAGCAGAATTCCCACCGTGCAGATGCTGCACAGCACCCGCACCAGAATACTTCCTGAAAAGGACAACGTCAGATCCAGAAACAGCGTCAGCACCTCTGCCAGGAGCCAATAGCCTAACATCCGCAGAATTGTTTTCATATTTTACCGATCTCATTTCTGTCTGTATATTTTTCACATTCTGCTCCATACTACTCACAGATTGCTGAGGAAAGGAGCAAAAGCATGGAAACGATTGACCACACCACCGGGAACCCTGTGGCGAATGTATTAAGCGGGTTCTACAAAAACGCAGCCGTCGGCGCCTCCGGTATCTCCAGCCTGCTGCCGGAGGTCGAGGACATGAAGCTGCGCCGTGAGCTGTTTGCCCAGCGCTCGTATTACGAGCAGCAAAAGCAAAGCATCCGCCAGCAGATGGCGGAAATCTGGCTCGAACCAATGGAGAGCGGCAAGGTCGCCAGATACTGGAGCAACCTCATGATCCGTATGAAGGCACGACTCGGCATGACAACCGAAACCGCCGCCAAACTCATGGTCGAGGGCACCAATATGGGCATGGTGCAGCTCCGCCAGGTGCTCAACCACAACCCGAACATCCCCGATGACCTGCACGAGCAGGGCGAAAAGATCCTTGCTCATGAGCAGGAATATCTCGCCCGTATCACGCCCTATCTGTAAAGGAGGCGCCAGATGCCCGAACCGCCTACCAGGATCTACCGGCCGCATCCCCCTGTCCAGCCTGTCCCGGACAGCACTGACGATGCACCTGTACGCATCTATCCGACCCCTGCTGCACCATAAAAGAGAACTTGCCTGGAATTCTCCGGGCAAGTTTTCGTATCCGTACCTATTGCTTTTCCCTGCACTCAGCACACACGCCGTAAAGCACCGTCTTGGACTGGTCAATCCGGAAGCCGTGGTGCTCCAGGATATGGCTTTCCAGCTCACACAGATGCTCACAGGTCACATGATAGAGCTTGCCGCACTGCAAGCACTTCAGATGAAAATGCCGGCTGCATTCCCCGCCGTGCGGAAGATATTCATAGCAGGCACAGGTGCGGCTGTCGAGTGTATATTTCCGCAGTACCCCCTCCGAAACAAGCTGATCGAGGCAGCGGTAGATCGTTGCCGTGCCGACAGGCGTTCCCTCATCCTCCAGATGGCGGGAAAGCTCCTGTGCTGTGACATGCTCCCCCTCGTGACTGGTCAGATATTGGAGAATCTGCTCCTTTTGTCTGGTTTTATAGCCCCCGGGCTGCTTCATGGGGATGCCTCCTTGATGGTTAATGTTCAACATATGGAAGTACCGGTGGATTTCCGCACCAGCACCTCTTTAAGTATACCACAGCTAACCATTTTTGTCAAGTTGCAGATGCCGTCTCCGTGGTCATCTCTGTGGTCTCCTGTATCTCCGGCTCCGGAATCGGATCCTCCGCCGTCAGATCGGGGTCAAGGCGGTTACGGGCGAGCAGCGGCTCCTTGTCACCTTTCTTCTCTACAATCACACAATAGCGCCCCATCGTGGTATAACGCTCATCCACCACACTTTTCTTGTAGGACGTGGGTGTTCCGTAGCGGTAGGGGTCGTTAAAATAATAATTCTCCTCGTCATAGCCGATCAGCACCAGGCAGTGCTCCAGTGCCATCCAGTTATAGAAATCATCCGTAGGCTCGCCGTTTTCATCGAGCAGATACCAGCTCCGCCACGGGAATTCATTGAGCATGCTGATGGTTGCCCACATGATGACGGGCGTTCCCTCCGGGATAAAGGTTTCGGCCATTTCCTGCAAATCGGCTCCGGTCATGTCCACCGCCTCATAGCCCTCCGGGAGGAGTTGGTTCATCATTTCCACAATCACCGGCGCAAAGCAGCCGTAGCTTGTCTCGTCATACGGGCTGCCGATAAAGGCACGCTCCGGATGCGGCGCACAGCCCTTGCCGTCCTTCCATTCCGGATAGGCGCAGGTCGTATGCTCAACTACCGTATCAATCGGCACTTCCTCACCGGAATAGTATTCCAGCACCATCTTGGCGCTGACCAGCTCACAGCCGGTCGGGAGCAGTCCCCGCTGGCTATAGAACGGCACATCCTCAATCATCGCCTCTGCCGGGGCAGGAGGACGGGTTTCCGGCTCAGTCGGCGCAGTTTCAGGTTCCGTTGGTTCCGGTTCCGTCGGCAGACTTGCCATCAATGGCACAGGAGGGCCAGCCGGCACCGCCTTGTCAGGCTGTTTCTGACACGCCGCAGCCGTGCCGCAGAGCATACATGCAGCCAGCAACGCTGCGCATTTCCGGGTAAAAAACCGCATGCCTGTCCTCCTTTCGACAAAATCAGGCTCAAATGATAGTCCGTCTATTTTATCATACACTATTTTTGCACAGATGTCAAGATAAAAAACCAATAAAAGTTCCGGCCTTTTACGCCCTCCGGTGCATGCTTTTGCATGGACGCTGCATCTGCCCCCATTGCCGCCGCATCACGCAATGCCCCCCCGAAAAATTATTGACAAGCTGAAACCGGCTGGAAATGGACTCCAGCCGGTTGGTATCACTTCTGTCTTTTCCTGCCCTTCTGCATCGTGCGTTTCAGCTCCAGCACCACAGCGCTGCGACCCGGAAGCTGTAGGATATTGCCCTCACGGGGTACCACGGCATTGCAGTCCATCCCCGTCTGGTACGGTGTATCCGTATAAAACGCCGCTGACCAGAACCACCCGACCGGCAGATCGGGGAGCTGCATCGGGACAGTATCCCAGTAGGCATTGATCCCGATAAAGACCGCATCGTCCTCCCCCGCATCATTCCGTCCGGCAAACAAAATGCCGATACAGCGGGAGTCCTCCTGGAACGAATCATTCCAGGCAATCGAATTGTGGATGCTCATGGACGGGAAGCCCAGCGAACAGGCAGCCGTCTCCCGGCGCACAACCGGATGTGCCTTCCGGAATGCGATGAGCGCCTGCACATAATCGTGCACCTCCCGGAATTTCTCCAGCCTCGACCAGTCCAGCCAGGAAATCCCGTTGTCCTGGCAATAGGCATTGTTATTGCCGTACTGCGTGTTGCAGAATTCGTCACCCGCATAGAACATCACCGCACCCCTGCTGCACAGCAGCGCCGTGAACGCATTCTTGACCATCCGGATGCGCAGATTGTTCACAGCCGGGTCGTCTGACTCGCCCTCTGCGCCGCAGTTCCAGCTATTGTTGTCGTCCATGCCGTCCAGATTTGACCAGCCGTTGGCCTCATTGTGCTTATGATTATAGCTATAGACATCCCAGAGCGTGAATCCGTCATGACAGGTCAGGAAATTCACTGTCGCATTATCCCCCCTGACAGAGGGGTCATAGATATCCCGTGACCCGGCAATGCGCTGCACGGCACTCCATGCCATGCCGCTGTCACCCTTGAGGAACCGCCGCAGATCATCCCGGTAGCGGCCGTTCCACTCCGCCCAGCGATGCCAGGAGGGAAAGCTCCCGACCTGGTACAGGCCGCCCGCATCCCACGCCTCTGCAATGAGCTTGACTTTGGTGAGAATCGGGTCATAGGCAAGCTCCTTGAGCAGTGGCGGCATATCCATCGGCGCACCGGATTCGTTCCTGCCCAGAATTGACGCCAGATCAAACCGGAAGCCGTCAATCCGGTATTCAATCGACCAGTAGCGCAGGCAGTCGATGATAAACTGCTGCACAACCGGGTGATTGCAGTTGAACGTGTTCCCGCATCCGCTGAAATTGAAGTAATGGCCGTCCGGTGTCAGCATATACCACACGGAATTGTCAATTCCCTTGAAGGAGAACACCGGCCCGTCCTCATTTCCCTCGGAAGTGTGGTTGAACACCACATCGAGGAACACCTGGATGCCATTGTCATTGAACGCCCGCACCAGCCGCTTGAGCTCATCCCCCTCGTGGTTGAACTCCGGCTTTGAGGCATAGCTTGTATTCGGCGCAAAGAAGCAGGTGGTATTATAGCCCCAGTAATTGAGAAGCTGTTCTCCGTTCATACTACGGGAATCCGCCATCTCGTCAAATTCAAACACCGGCATCAGCTCCACGGCATTGATGCCCAGCGCCTTGAGATAGGGCAGCTTCTCGATGACGCCTTCAAATGTGCCGGGGCTTTGCACCCCGGAGGACGGATCCTTCGTGAAGCCACGCACATGCAGCTCATAGATCACCAGATCCTGGAACGCAATCACCGGCTCGTCATACTTGCCCCAGTCAAAGCGATCCGCCACAATACGTCCGTGGTAGGTATCCCCGATCTTCTGTCCCCACACGCTCTGGCCGGTCACAGCACGGGCATAGGGATCGAGAATATCCCGCTCCCGGTCAAATAACAGCCCCTTTTCCGGGTCATACGGCCCGTCGAACCGATAGCAGTATTCCACCTCATAAATATCAAGGTCAAACACCATAATTGACCAGGTATCCCCGATGCGGTAGTCATCCGGAATCGGAATAACGGCATAGGGGGTCTGCTCCTTGCGGTGGAACAGTGCCACCGAGCAGGCCGTGGCATGGGAGGAATGCACGGTGAAATTCACGGCATATCCCAGCGCCGTTGCGCCCTGCAACGTAAACAGTCCCGGCCGGACATCAAAGCCCTCAATCGTCTCGACCGGTGTATAATGGTGTCTGTGCGGCATATAATCACCTCCGGTTCAGGTGTAGGATTACAGGTCAAAAACTGCCTTGATGCTGTCATAGTGCAGGAAAATGCCCTCGGCGGCAAATGCCTCGATCTGTGCCTTGTCTGCAAGCATAAAGCCGCTCATCTCGGCAAGCTGCGGCGTCACATCCGCCTCGTCAAAATCGAGTACAAAACGATAGATATCCACAAAATAGTTGTCGCCCTCGCTCTCTCTGCGGTAGCTGAACAGATAGCCGCCTTCTGCATCAGAAACATCCAGCCCGGTCTCCTCCAGCACCTCACGGCGCACGGCCTGCGCAGATGTCTCGCCCGCCATCACGCCGCCGCCGGAGACCTCCCACCAGCCCGGTGCCCAGTGCTTATCCATTGCACGCCGGGTGATGAGGAATTTCCCGTCCGGCCGGCAGACCACACCGAGCACCGTCAGGTGATACTCCCCCGGCTGCATTGTGAAGTCATTGCGCTGCATCGTGCGGCCGGTGGGCTGCTTGTTTTCATCATAAATATCCCAGTATTCCATTGGTGATACCTCCGTCTGCGTCAGTCTGATGGTTCTTTTAGGCAACACCGCACAGAGCTGGTGGTGCAGATGCGCAGCCAGATTTTTCGTCAGATTGTATAGAAATGACGCCGCTGGGCTGGCGCCCAGCAAGGAATTTCTGTGCAGGATGACGGAAAAGATGCAAGCAGATGTGCCGCCAAGCCGTCAGGCGGGCTTTGTGCGGTATTGCCTTTATCATTGTAGCACATTGCAGGGATAATGTCAAGCAGCTCCGGCTCCCCTTCACCCTTAGACAGAAAACCGGCTTTTTTGCACATCTGAGCGCAATTCTCCAAAACTTTCGCCCCGCCCTGCCGTATCGCTTGCATTCCGGCGGAAAATATGCTATAATAGACAAAGATCCCGTCAGGGAAGAAGAACCGTTCACGCTTTCAGGAATCATCAGCCGCATCATCGGGGAAAGGAGGGAAGCTATGGGAAAGCCGAAAAAGCGAACATCACGGGGCATCTATATTCTGCTGCTCCTGTCGGTGCTCGTACTGCTCGGACTTGGTGTCCTGCTGCTTGTGCGGAGGACGCAGCCGTCCCCGCCGTCCCTGCCCATGATTGAAACAGCAGCCGCCTCCATTCCCGCCGTCACAACGGCCACCACCGCAGCCACTGCATCAGAAACGACAGCACCGGCAACGACCTTCACCGAAACCGTCACAACAGCGCCGCAGCTCCCGCCAGGCACAGTCACCGGACTGAAGCTGAGCTTCTACCATGCGGTGATGTACCTCGGTGATCCGGCAATCATGCCGGTGGTGTTCCTCGAACCGGAGGATGCTGCCGACAAGCGGGAGCTTTGGGAGAGCTCCGACCCGTCTGTTGCCGCAGTGGATGAGAGCGGAAATATCACCGCCGTAGGCGAGGGTCGCTGTGTCATCCGGTGCAGCGCCGTGAGCAATCCGGCTGTTTCGGCTGAAGTCATCGTGACGGTCGAACCGGCGCCGGAATACCGCACCACACCTGCCATGAGCACGCCCTCCTCCACCACCCACACCGTGACCGTGGACGAAACCCGCAAGGACATCAATGTGATCGGCGGCATCACCTATGTGCAGGGCATCATGCTCGTCAACAAAACCTACCCCCTGCCGCAGAGCTATAATCCCGGCGGCCTGATTCCGGAGGCAGCACAGGCCTTTGCCGAGATGCGGGAAGCGGCTTCCTCCGAGGGCATCTATCTGTTCTCTCATTCGGATTACCGCTCGCACTGGAGCCAGGCAGCGATCTACAACAACTACACCTACCGTGACGGCACAGACGGCGCCGACCGCTATTCTGCAAGGGCGGGCTATTCCGAGCACCAGACCGGCATGGTCATTGATGTCAACTGGCCGGGCGAGGCCTTCAA
>JAFXOO010000062.1 GCA_017528675.1 Oscillospiraceae bacterium
AGAACAGCGTCCCTCCCTCAGCCGGATTTCCAGCCCGCCGCTGACGGACTGGGAGGCAGCGGATACATGGGAACGCTGCGCTGCAGAGCCGCTCGGCGGCAAGATGTATGACGCTGCGACATTCTCGCTTCAGGGCGGCGGCTCTGTCCTGATGATGCGGCTGCATCACATGATTCTTGACGGATTTGATATGTGTAAGATCGTGCGGGCGATTCTCGACACGCTCGCCGGTCAGCCTGTAGAGGCGGTTCCGTTCTCGCACGCAGAGGACAAGGCGCTGGATATGGCGCAGGAGCGTTCTTTCTGGCTGGATTATTTCTACGGCGTGTCCTATGAGCCTTTGCTCATGCAGGAATCCTCCAACGGCATCCAGCGCACGAGGGTGCAGTGCCCCCTCGGTACAAGCGCCTCCAGACTGATCCGGGAATTTGCGAAAAAGCATGATGTGACGCCGGCATCGGTCTTTGCAGCAGCGCTTTCCCTCTATCTTTCCAGATCCACCGACAAGCCGGATGCGGTGTTCCTGATGCCCCGTCTCGGACGGGATACCCCAGAGGAACGTGCGGCATACGGCTGCCATACCCAGGTTGTGCCGGTGCGGGTTACCGTGGATGAAACGATGCGGTTTTCGGATCTTTGCCGGCTTGCCATGCAGCAGGGCAGAACTGCCTCTGCACACAAGGCCTATGGCATCAGCAATATTCTGTCCGATCTGAAGAACGCCGGTCTTGTGAACGGCCCGGTCAGCGAATACACGCTCAATTTCTACAACAGCCGCATGCCTGCCGAGGTTCCCTATGAGATCGACATGAGCATGGACGGCGCCATGCATAACCACCTGACGCTCAACATCACGTCCTTCCAGGACATGTTTGAGATCACCTATGATATGCGCAGCGGCATCTATGATACCAAGCGCACCACCCGGTTCCATGAGGCCATCATGTCCATCCTCTCTGAGGGCATCCGCCGGGAGGATTGCAGCATCGGTTCGCTCGAAATCCTGGGTGTGTCAGAACGGGAGCTCCTGACCCGTCAGGAGGGAAAGAACATCGCTATTGACGAGCAGGCAACCATCCCGTCCATGTTCCGTGAAGTCGTGCGGCGTTATGCCGACCGCCCTGCGCTGTATGCAGGGGAGTTTTCCTATACCTATGCAGAGCTTGACAGCATCTCGAACCGTGTTGCCAATGCGCTGCTTGCACAGGGTGTGCAGCAGGGACAGACGGTCATGTACAAGCTCCACCGTGACGAAAAGCCGATTCCGGTGATGCTTGGTATCCTGAAGGCGGGTGCTGCCTTTATCCCGCTTGACCCCGCCTATCCGCAGGGACGCATCGACTATATCCAGACGAACAGCGAATCAAAGATGATGATTGTGAACGATCCGTCTGCCGAGTCTGAGGAAATCCGTAAGTCTGTACAGCTCTTTGCTGCCGAGACGCTGCTCTCCTATCCGGACGACAGCGACCCGATGCTCAATATCCCGCCGGATCAGCTTGCGTACTGCATCTATACCTCCGGTACAACCGGCAGACCCAAGGGAGCGATGCTCTCACACAGGGGCATCGTCAACATCACCCACCCGGACAACAACCCCGTCAACCGGGATATCGCCACCTGCGGCACGGGCATCTGTGCAATCGGTTCGGTGAGCTTCGACATCTCGCTGTTTGAGTTCTTCGTGCCGATGTTCAACGGCATGTTCATCGAATTTGCCCCGGAGCAGGCGATGGTCGATCCGGAGCCGCTTGCAAAGCTGATTCTGCGGCACGGCGCCAATATGATTCACTGCACGCCCTCCCGTCTGACGACCTACCTGAACAATGTTCGTTTTGTCAAGGCGCTCGAATCCATCAAGGTCATTCTGGTGGCAGGTGAACGGGTGCCCCGCAGCCTCGTGGATGAGCTGCGTGACCGGTACGGCATCCGCATCTATAACGGCTACGGCCCGACAGAAACCACCATCGGCGCCACCATCACGGAGGCGGGCGATAATTCCACCATCGGTAAGCCCATCGGCAATATGGGCATCATGATTCTGAACAGCAAGGGACGCATGATTCCGTTTGGTGCGATCGGTGAAATCTATATCTACGGCACAGGTCTCGGCATCGGCTACAAGAACCTGCCCAAGGAGACAGCCGGCCGCTTTGTGACGCATTACGGCGTGCGCATGTACAAGACCGGCGACCTCGGCAGATTCCTGGAGGACGGCCGCATCGTGTACCACGGCAGAAACGACTTCCAGGTGAAGGTGCGTGGCCTGCGCATTGAGCTGTCCGAGATCGAGAACTGCCTGCTGAGCTACGAGGGCGTCGCCAAGGCGTGTGTGCAGGTGCGCAAGATCGGCGTTTCAGAGCATATCGTTGCCTTCTACAGCGTGAAGGAGAACGTCGACGTCAGCGAACAGGCGCTCAAGGACTACGCCAAGCAGCATCTGACGCTGTATATGGTGCCCGACTATCTCAAGAAGCTCGATACCCTCCCCCAGACCCCCGGCGGCAAGACCGACCTGAAGGCACTGGAGGCCATTCCGCTCGAAATTGAGCGTGTTTACCGTGCGCCGGAAACACCCGTGCAGGAGGCAATCTGCCGGGCATTCCAGAAAACGCTTTCCGTGGAGCAGGTCGGCATCACCGACAGCTTCTATGACCTGGGCGGCGACAGCCTGTATACGGCTGAACTGGTGCACAATATTGAATCCGAGCTGCCGGATGTGAGCATCATCTATGAGGACATCTTCCGGTATCCGACCCCCGAAATGCTGGCGCAGTACCTCTATCTCAAGCAGGCGGAGCAGCACAAGAAGCATCCGAATCCGCTTGCCAAGCTGGATTACACCGGCATTTCCGAATTCCTTGCACGCAATAGGCACGAAGGCAAGCCGGAACAGCACCGGCTGGGCAATGTTGTCCTGACGGGTGCAAGCGGCTTCCTCGGCATCCATGTGCTGGCGCAGCTTTTGCGGCAGCCGGAGCTCTGGGACAATATCTACTGCGTCATCCGCCCCACCCGCCGTCAGGACCCCGGTCAGCGCCTCAAGAGCACGCTGTTCTATTTTGAGGAGACGGATTGCAGCGAATTCTACGGCACACGGCTGTTTGCGCTCAACGGTGACATCACGCAGGAGCGCATCTTCGCAGAGCCGTTCTCTGAAAGGGTTGACACGGTCATCAACTGTGCCGCCAATGTCAGCCACTTCTCGTTCGATGACTCGCTTGACCGCATCAATGTGGGCGGCGTGTCCAACCTGATCGCTTTCTGTGAGAAGCAGGGTGCGGCACTGGTGCAGGTTTCGACCATCAGTGTCGGCGGCGTCTATGCAGCGGATGAAGCAAAGCTGACCCTGACGGAGCAGGACCTCTTTGTCGGGCAGGAAATCCGCAACCAGTACATCCTCTCGAAATTCATGGCAGAGCATCAGATCCTCCGGGCAGCGGCAGAGCACCGCATCACAGCGAAAATCATGCGTGTCGGCAATTTGCAGGGGCGCATCTCGGACGGCGAATTCCAGATGAACCGCAAGCGCAATGCCTTTACCCGGCAGATTGCATCCTATGTCAAGATCGGCATGCTCCCGGAAAATGTGTACCGGTCAACCGTCAACTTCTCGCCGGTCGATGATGTGGCAAAGATGATAGTCGGCCTCAGCACGCTGCCGGAGCAGTATTCGGTCTTCCATGTGTACCCGCCGAAGGAAGTCGGCTATGACCAGCTCTACCGGAATCTGAAGGCACTCGGACTGGAGATCAGCGTTGTTCCGGACACACAGTTCGAGCGCACGGTAAAGAAGCTGTCCAAAACCGAGGACGGCCGCATGCTGCTGGAGGGACTGTTCGCAGAGCGTCCTGACCTGCGGTATCAGTGGACAGTGATCAATGACAGCTTTACCCAGCAGGTACTCGATGCCATCGGGCTGGAATGGAACGAAATCTCCGATAAATACCTGACCAAGTACTTCAGAGCACTTGCTGAGCTTGGGACTTTTGACATTTAAGGAGGAAGATGCATGGTAACATTACTTTGGTCATTCGCTGTTTTTCTGGCAACGGTATTTGCAGCACTGATCGTTGCCGTCACGCTGAAGCCAAGAATCAAGGGCTGGAAGTACGTCGGATGGTGGGCAGGTGCAGCGGCGGTCGGCTTTGGTGTGACCTATCTGAGCTACACCGTCAACCTGTTTAACGATTTCGTCGGCATCATCGGTCTGTCGGCACTGCTGTGCGTGGTGATACTGCCGACCTATCAGGAGAAAATCAGTGAAAAGATCTTCGTAGGCCTGATGGCTGCGCTGATTTCCAACGTGGCAACCTTCATGCTATGCGGCACAACAGACTCCTTCCTGGGCGGCTATCTTGGCTTCTTTGCAGAGGGAACGCCCTACAATGTGCGCAATATCCTGTTGTTTATCGGCATCAAGCTGGTGGTCTACACGATCATCTTTATCCTCTACATGCTGTTCCTGCGCAAGCAGGTGCTCAGCATCCTGCAAATGGCAGGCGGTGAGCTGCGGCCTTATCTGACGGCGCCGTTTGTTTCGGTTGTGGGCTTCTATGTCATCAACTGGATTACCAACAAGCTGGAGATCTTTCCCGCCAACACCTGGTTCTTCCCGCTGTATGCCACAATCTGCGTGATTATGGTGGTGGAATACGTCCAGATCTTCAACTCCGTCAAGCAGACCGCAGAGCGCATGCGCAGCGAGAAGGAAAAGCAGCGCATCGGCGCAGAGCTCAACGTTGCCACCAAAATCCAGGCAGATATGCTGCCCTCGATTTTCCCGGCATTCCCGGAGAGAAGCGAGTTTGACCTCTACGCATCCATGAACCCTGCCAAGGAGGTCGGCGGCGACTTCTATGACTTCTTCATGATTGACGACGACCACATTGCACTGGTCATGGCGGATGTATCCGGCAAGGGCGTTCCGGCGGCGCTGTTCATGGTCATCGCCAAGACGCTCATCAAGAACCATGCCCAGATCGGTGATT
The DNA here is from genome assembly GCA_017528675.1 of Oscillospiraceae bacterium. Lineage (GTDB taxonomy): Bacteria > Bacillota > Clostridia > Oscillospirales > Ruminococcaceae > UBA3855. Next base: position 4,992 of record JAFXOO010000062.1, read on the forward strand.
ACTCGCCATCCAAGGTGCTGGCGCATGTCAATGAGCAGCTCTGCGAGGGCAATGAGGCCGAGCTGTTCGTCACGGTATGGCTTGCCATTGTGGAGATCAGCACCGGTAAGGGACTTGCAGCGAATGCCGGTCATGAGCACCCGGCGCTGCGCCATTCCGACGGCAAGTTTGAGATGGTAAAGTACCGCCATTCTCCGGCGGTTGCCACTATGGAAGGCATGCGCTTCAAGGAGCATGATTTCCAGCTCCTTCCGGGCGACACGCTGTTTGTCTATACGGACGGTGTTCCGGAGGCGACCAATGCAGAGGATGAGCTGTTCGGTGAGGAGCGGCTGGTGGCGGCACTGAATGCCAATCCATCGGCACTTCCGAAGGAATTGCTGACAAATGTGAGAGCTGCTGTGGATGCCTTTGTGGGGGATGCGCCGCAATTTGATGATCTGACGATGTTGGGATTTACCTATTACGGATCGGAGGGGAAAAGGGATGTATGAGCTGAATCTTGATGCGACAATCGAGAATCTCGATCCTGTCATTGCGTTTTTAGATGATATTATGGAGCAGCACGATGTTCCGATGAAAGCGAAAATCCAACTGGATGTGGCGGCTGAGGAAATCTATGTGAATATCGCTCATTATGCCTATCCGAAGGGGCCTGGCACTGCAAGGATCGAGGTGGAGCTGCCGGAGGATAACAGCCAGATTCTGATCCGGTTCATTGACAAAGGACAGCCCTACAATCCGCTGGAAAAGGCGGATCCCGACATCACGCTTTCCGCAGAGGAACGTCCCATCGGCGGCCTTGGCATCTACATGGTCAAAAAGAGCATGGACGATGTCAGCTATGCTTACGAGGACGGATGCAATATTCTGACCATTGTCAAGTGCTTCTGAACCGTCCCGGAGGGGACACCGCAATGTGAAATTGCAAAACGGGTCTATCCCGGTTTTGTGCAATATTCAATTTCAAGAAAGGATGAATGATTATGACGATCAACAAGACAAAAGACGGCGATAAGCTGACACTCGCACTGGAGGGCAGACTCGACACGACCACGGCTCCTGATCTGGAGAAGGTCATCAAGGAGGAGACCGGCGATGTGAACAACCTGCATTTCGAGATGGACAAGCTGGAGTACATTTCTTCCGCAGGCCTGCGTGTGCTGCTGTCTGCACAGAAGCTGATGAACAAGAAGGGTGAAATGCTCATCACCGGATGCAGTGATGACATCATGGAAATCTTCGACATGACCGGCTTCACCGATATTCTCTCCATCGAATAAGCGGGCGGAGAAACTCCGCCGGCAGAAAAGGGCTCTATCGACAAACAAAACCGCCTGCTGTACATGACAGCAGGCGGTTTTTCACTTCTCTGGAATCGTGTCATAATAGGCAGCGGCAGTACGGTGGGCATGTGCGAATATGTCACGCAGTTCCGGTGGTTCGAGCACCTCAGCATCCTTTCCGTAGCGAAGGAAATACTGCCGTGCCTGCTCTGGCGGGCAGCAGAATTCCATCCGGCAGGAGCCATCCGGGAGCGGTTCGCTTTCAAGCAGCCTCGGCCTGCCGGAAAAGATCGACTGGTGAAAGAGCCGGTAGCCCTCCGGCGTAAGCCGGACGGCAATCCTCTGCTCCTTTCCGAGCAGAAACGGGGTAAGCTCCGGCGAACGGAGTGCCTGTGTCAGCTTCTTCCTCTCCTGCGGGGGGATTTCAAGGCGGTTTTCCCCGCATGGCTCCATGCGCCGGATGCGTTGCAGCCGGAACGGTGCAGCAATGGCAGGCTCCCCCTCTGCTGCGGACGAGTACCCGACCACATAATTATACGGCAGAAAGCCGTTGGTCTGGTTCCGGACAGGCAGAAACCGGTAGGTTCTGGTGCCGTTTACGCTGCTTGCCGTGAGCAGAATCTCCTGCCCGGCTTTGATATACACCTCCAGCTCCCGGAAAGTATCCCCGAAGAAGATGAGCTCCCGCTCATGCCGGTGTAGCGAGGCGTATTCCTGAATCAGTGCTGCCAGATACTCGCTTTCGTGGGCATACAGCTCACTCTCCGGGGCACATTCCAGGAAAGCCCTGGTGTCCTTGTTCAGCACCAGCTTGATGGCGCAGCAATTGCCCTTCGGTGCAGGCGGAAAGCGCTTCCGGATGCTGTCGAACTGTGCGAGCCCTTCCTGTACGGCAAGCTGCCGTGCAGCCTTGTCTGCATCGGGTATGCCCTTTAACCACTGGGTGTAGGTGCGGATCCGCTCCGGCTGGTGCAGCAGGACCGAGCTTTCGGCCTGCTTGTAGAAGCAGTTGAGCATCCGGTTCAGAAAATGGCTGAGCTGGGG
>JAFXOO010000063.1 GCA_017528675.1 Oscillospiraceae bacterium
ACCTCCTGCATTTTCCCGCAGGTCATTTTCCCCTCAGGACAGGCGCCGGCCACACAGGACGGTCCGGCCTTCGCAAACAGTGCCGGACTGACCGGATAGACCTGGGCAACCATAGCCCTGGCAAGTGCCCGGATCTCCCACTGCGCTCTGTTGCAGCACCGCAGCCGGAAGAAATGCAGCAGTTCTCTGGCATTCATGGTCATGACCATCTTTGTCTCACTCGCATTCGGGAGCACGAACCGTGCATCTTCAATGGCCTTCTTTTCAGCTTTTTTGCGAGCCTCCTTCTCCGGGAGCCCCTCAGCGGTGAACGCAGCAAAATGCTTTTCCTCCAGCAGCTCCGAGAGCTTCCGGTACGCTTCCACGCACGAGTGCATTGTTTCGTCAAACAGCACCTTCGCATCCGGCACTGCGCTGATCTCCGGCGGCGTGATGTACTCAAAATCCGTGAGCTTCACATAGCGCTGGCTCTGTACCGAGAAGCTGGCGAGCCTGTGCCGGGTGATCTGTGCCAGCAGCGACCGTGAAACGCCTTCGATGGCAAAAGTAAAGCTGGCGTGTTCAATGGGACTTTCGTGGCCGATTGAAGCGAGCATCTCCACGAAGCTTTCGGCCTTATCGTCCGTCAGTCCGTCCATCAGATCCATGGCACCCGTATGGGAATAGCAGAGCTTTGCCGCCGCCGCCACGACCTTTTCCGGACATGCTGTATGTGCAATGAGTTTGACTTTCATGCTGTGCCTCCTGCGTATTTTATGCATACCTTAATATTATACCATATTTCCGCAGTTTCGTCAATGTCTTGTGATGAAATTTCCGCAAAAAAACATCCTCTTTTTCTGGCATTTTGCCTAAAAACGGAGTATTGGCGAAAAGAGGAGAGACAGTTCCCCGCCTCTCCTCTTTCCGCATTCTCCTCACGTCATCTGCATCACACAGAGCCCGTCCTGGACAATAAACCCATTTTTCTCATAAAAGCCCTCCGTTGATTCACCTGGCATGGTAATCAGGTAAATCCGCTCCTCCGGTTTTTCTTCCCGGAGCGCCGCAAGCAGTGCTTGACCAATGCCCTGACGCTGTACCGCTGTTTCCACCCAGAGCTCCACGATCTGGAAAGCCCGCCGGTCAAAATAGTGCTCACTGCGTCCGAGCAGCGCACCGACTGGATCGCCGTCCTGAAACAGTCCGATCCCGAAAAATCCCGGCGTCCTGTAGAAATCTGTAAGCCTTTGAAGCGCTGCCCGCTTGGTCCATCTGTCCCACCATGGTGCACCGTTGAATGTCCGCATGTAGGATTCTGCCAGCTTCGGCAGATCCGTTTCCCGGATCGTGCCGATTCCATCGGGGCGGGTGACGGCATGACTGTCGTGCACGGTATATGGGATAGGCTCATGCCCGTTCAGGCACAGAAAATCGTTGAGGAAATCCCAGAACAGCCGCATTGCCTGCTGACAGTCCGGCTCGTGCTGTAGTAGAATCTCAGACCATTCTTCGCTGAATTCCGTCCCGTCTGTGAGCATCATGCAAAGATACTCTGTAAAACCCTCCGGCAGAACCCGTACATCGTGGATGCTGTACCGCCGCAGCGCAGTTTCATAGCCCTGCAAATACTGCGCCAGCTCACGCAGCCCCGCATAGCGTCCCAGATAGCCTTCGGGATTTCGGCGGAGATTGGTGAGAAGCTGCCGTTCCTCCGGGGTAATGTCTGTCTCCGGAACTACCATGCGATCACCTCAGATCTTTGTGATTTTGCGATATTTCGCCATCAGCTTTTTTGTGCCGACCCTGTCAAAGGCAATTTCGAGCAAACAGTCTCCTGCCATCGGCTCTGCCCGCAGTACTGTGCCTTCGCCAAAGCCCTTATCCAGCACCCGGTCACCGACGGCCAGCACAGGCACTTCCGTGACGGTTGTCGGCTTCTGCCGCTGGATGGCAGCCATCTGTTTGCGGATGCCGGAAATGCCGGCAGCCGTCGGGATATCCGCAGAAACAGCGGCTTTCTCAGGCTGCTCCTTCTTCAGATGCTCCTCCGGAATCTCCTTGACAAAGCGGGAGAGCGGGTTGTAGCCCGTCCGGCCGAACAGCATCCGGGAACCTGCATGTGTCAGATAGAGATGCCGCTTGGCTCTTGTGATTGTCACATAGGCAAGCCGCCGCTCCTCCTCGGTGTCCTCCTGCGTATCCATGCTGCGCATACTCGGAAAGATTCCTGTTTCCATACCGATTGCAAAGACCGTATCGAACTCCAGACCCTTCGCCGCATGCATCGTCATGAGCGAGACCACATTGTCATCGCCTGCCCGGTCAGCGTCCGTGTACAGCGCTGTTTCCTCCAGGAATCCTTCCAGCGATGCATCTTCGTTATCCTTGCAGTAGTTGACGATATTCGAGCGGAATTCCTGCACATTTTCGATGCGGGTTTGGCCGGTGTCGCCCTCGTCCTCCAGCATTTTCAGGTAACCCGTCTTTTCGAGCAGCTCGTCAAACAGCTCCTCCATCGGCAGTGATTCCGATGCCTCTGTCAGCTCATCCATGAGCGCCGAAAACCGCAGCAGCGCAGCGCTTCGCTTAGCCAGCACCGGAAAGTCCCCGCAGTTCCGGATGACTTCGAGCGGCGTCATGCCAAGGTCCTGCGCAATACGAAGCACGTTGGCGGCAGTCGCATCACCGATGCCACGCTTCGGCACGTTGACGATGCGCTCGAATCGTACAAGATCATGCGGATTCTGTATCACGCAGAGATACGCCGTCACATCTTTGATTTCCTTCCGGTCAAGGAAGCGCACGCCGCCGAATACCCGGTAGGGAATCTTTGCCCGGATGAGCGAGCGCTCCACCGCATTGGAAAGCGCATTCATCCGGTACAGCACTGCAAAATCCGTGTATGGTTTTCCCTCATCCGCACCCTGCTGAATTGTCCTTGCAATAAAATCGGCCTCTGCCTGTTCGTCCGGGAGCTTGCGCAGAACGACCTGTTCGCCGTCACCCGCCGCCGTCCAGAGATGTTTCTCCTTACGCCCTTGATTGTGCGCAATCACACCGTTTGCGGCATCAAGAATGTGCTGCGTCGAGCGGTAATTCTCCTCCAGCCGGATGGTCTTGCATCCGGGGAACTGCTCCTCGAACTGCAAGATATTCTCGATAGTCGCTCCCCGGAACCGGTAAATACTCTGGTCATCGTCACCGACCACGCAGAGGTTCCCGTGCTCTGCCGAAAGCAGGCTCACAAGCCGGTACTGCGCATAGTTCGTATCCTGGTACTCATCCACGAGGATATAGCGGTACCGCCGCTGGTATTTCTCCAGAATATCGGGATTCTCCTCAAACACCTGCACCGTGCGGCAGATCAGGTCGTCAAAGTCGAGTGCATTGGCGGCTTTGAGTCGCTTCTGGTATTCTGCATAGAGCTTTGCCACGACCGTATTCCAGTAATCATTCCCGGCCTCTGCTGCGAATTTCTCCGGGCTGAGCAGCCTGTCCTTGGCATGGCTGATCGTACCCAGCACAGATTTCGGTGCAAACTTCTTCTCCGGCACATCGAGCTCCTTCATGACTGCTTTCATCAGCCGCAGGCTGTCGTCGGCATCATAGATCGTGAACCCGCTTTCGTAGCCGATCCGGTCGATGCATCCCCGTAAAATCCGCACACAAGCCGAATGGAAGGTCGCCGCATGGATGTCCTGCGCCTCCTCTCCGAGCGTATCGGCAAGCCGGGTTTTGAGCTCTCCGGCGGCTTTGTTGGTGAAGGTGATGGCGAGAATCTGCCACGGCCGCACCGGCTCCGCTGCGATCAGATCCCGCAGCTCACCGGTCGCCATGCGTCCGCCGTCAATATAGGTCTGTAGCGCCGCAATCGCATCAGCTCCCGGCACGGGCGTTTCCGTGTAGGCCGTATCCCCGAACAGCACCATATTGGCAATACGGTTGACAATGACAGTTGTCTTGCCGGAGCCTGCCCCGGCAAGCACCAGCACCGGGCCTTTCACGGTCATGACGGCTTCGAGCTGCTGCGGGTTCATCCGTGCGAAGAACCGCCGGAGCGCAGCCTGTTTTACGGTCAGAAATTCTTGTTCGTTCATACTTGCTCCCTTTTACTTGCTTTGACTTGTTGTTCATAATCAGCATTGAAAATAGCTGCAATGTGCATCAGTTTCTCATGCACTTCGTCTGCACATCCGTACCAGTTTCAATGAGCTGGAAAGAACGCCTTGGCTTGCCGACTACGAGCACTGCCTCGTGCCCCATCCCGCCGTACACAAGGTTGATGTACACTTTGGCGCCCGGCCGGAACTGCTTGTTTCCACGCATAATGACATGCTCCTGCCCGTAGGGATGCTGCTCCACGATATTCCCGACCAGGCACCAGCGCCATTCCAGCCCCTTTTCATCCGTCCGCAGCATCAAGATCACCCCTCCATAACTGCAATCAAAATTCCCTGTATTGTTATAGCATATGATAATACGGACAGATCGCTTCATAGTGCCCGTCCTTCATCCGGAAGCCCTCCGGAATGGTGCCGAGCTGCACGAATCCGAGCCGTTCATACAGATGCCGTGCGTGCACATTGCTCTCGACCACCGCATTGAACTGCAACACCCGGAATCCGTGCGCCCGTCCCTGCGCCATGCAGTCGAGGACGAGCTTTTCACCGATATGCAGTCCTCTGCTCTCCGGACTGACCGCATAGCTTGCATTGCAGATATGCCCGCACCGCCCGACATTGTTCGGATGCAGGATGTACAGACCGAGGATCCGGCCGGTCTCCGTCTCTGCGACCCCGCAGTAGGTCTGCCCGCCGAAGAAATCCGCCGCCGTTTCCGCTGTCAGCGGCTCCTCCTG
>JAFXOO010000064.1 GCA_017528675.1 Oscillospiraceae bacterium
TGTCGCCCCTCCTGCGAGGGGCGTGGATTGAAATAAAGATGATAAGCCGCATAGCTATAGAAAGCAGGTGTCGCCCCTCCTGCGAGGGGCGTGGATTGAAATATTGCGATGTATGGTCTTGAAAGAATGGCAGGTTGACGGCAAAAAAGAAAGATTGCTGGATGTCTTTTTATCCATGCAGGATGATATGAAATGCATCCTTGATTATTTTGAAATTGAATACGATCAGACAGAGGTTCGTGCAAGAGACCTGATTCAAAAGCGTACCGCATAAAAGAAGTGGGCTGAATGATCCATCAGCCCACTTGTTCTATACCTTGACATGGATGGTAAAATGTGGTATGATTGAATCAGGCAATTCAATCCATGCGAGGTATATAGGCTTTTCCATACACCCGCAAATCCGGATCTATCACGATGGGAGGATTATCAAAATGCAAATCAGAAAAACACTTGCAGCCCTGACGGCGGCGGCCATGCTCTTTGTAAGCGTGCCGGTTGTTGCCGTTGCAGATGGAACGCCGCAGATACCAGCCATTGCAACGGCGGAAGATACCTACAGCGGAACCTGCGGCGAAAATGTGACATGGCAGCTTGACATGGAAACCGGCACAATGACGATTTCTGGATCCGGCGACATGAAGGATTACAGAGTTATGGATGCGCCATGGCAAAACTATAAGGCAGAGATCAAAACAGTGATCATTGAAGATGGCGTGACTTCGATCTGGGGATTTGCACTTCAAAGAAATCTCGAAAAAGTGATCATAAAAGGCAGTGTGAAAACGATCGGGATAGCCGCTTTTATGGGATGTACTTCTCTCAGTACGATCGAACTTAAAGATTCTCTTGAAACCATAGGCTTAACGGCATTTATGCAGTGTTCCGCATTGGAGGAGATCACAATCCCGCTGACCGTTACAAGTATTGAAGATGAGGCTTTCAGTGATTGCACAAGTCTGCGTTCGATTACGATCCTGAATCCGGAATGTGCGATCAAAACAAGTGCAGCCCATAATGAAACCATCACCAATGAAAACGGAACATACACCGGTGTGATCCGGGGATATACCGGCTCCACAGCACAGGCCTATGCCGAGAAATACAGCTATCAATTTGAAGCACTTTCCGGTGAAGAACCGAGCCAGTATCCGACACAGCCCGTTTCCGAGGAACCCGAGGTCGCTTTCAAGGATGTGCTCGATATGTTCCGCAAGAATGTTTCCGAGGGATGGGCAAACTTTGACGGCAAGACCGCTGAGGGCATCCTCAATTCGGAGAATCTCACTACCGTAAGCCCTCTGTGGCTGGATACTTACAAAGACAAGACCCTCGAAGAGGTCGGCTACTGGTATACTAACAATTCCCTATACATCGGCGTAACGCCCGAATTACGTCTAATGGATGTTTATACGCTCGCAGACGGCAAGCCTGTCCATCTGTACGCATCCGGCGAAAAACGTAGTATCGGCTGCAACGGTGAACCGATGGAACACATCGTCCTGAGCGACGGTGCCTTTATTCAGAACTGTTTTACAGTGCAGGACGGCAAGCTGGTACCTGCAAAAGCCTATAAGAAGGATGAAACCGGCCATTGGCTTTCCGAGACATTCACTGTGAACAGTGACGGCTCCTACAGCTATGACTGGCAGGAAATAAACAAGGACACTATTGACCTTAGCTTAGAACATGGCTGGGGAGTTATACGTCCAGATTTGATCCCACTTTCCGAAAACGCCGCCCAGCCCGCCACCGATCCGGCCGAACCTGTCACTGAGCCCACTGAGCCCACGACCGAGGCCGCCACTGAGCCTGTGACCGAGTCGACTGAGGCACCGACTGAGGAGCCTGCCGAAACCGACATCCATTCCGGCAAGTGCGGTGACAATCTGACATGGGCGCTGGACTTTACTACCGGCACTCTCACCATCAGCGGCACAGGGGAGATGACGGAAGGCGAGAAATCCGGCTGGTATGACGACAACCTTTTCATCAAGCGCCTTATCATTGAGGAGGGCGTTACCGGCATCAGCAGTTATGCGTTTTTAAATTGCGGCTACATCACTTCTGCTGTCATTCCCGGAACGGTGACACATATCGGTGAGGGTGCATTTTCAACCTGCCGTGCGCTGAGCTCCGTGACCATCCCGGACGGTTTGACTGCTATTGAGGATTTCACGTTCTCAAGCTGTGACAAGCTGTCTTCTGTCACGATCCCGGACAGCGTTACCCGCATCGGAAAAGCGGCATTCAGATACTGCTGTTCGCTGAAATCCATTACCATTCCGGATGACGTGACGGAGATCGGAGAACAGGCATTCTTAGGATGTGACGATTTGACCTCCATCACTGTTCCGGATGGTGTTGCGAGTATCGGGGACTGTACATTTCTGGATTGTATCCATCTGGAGAAGGTCATCATTCCGGACAGTGTGACAAGCATCGAAGGAACTGCATTTATCCGCTGTGACAGTGCCACGATCTATGGCAATGAGGGCTCTTATGCACAACAGTATGCGAATGAGAATCAAATCCCGTTCAAGCTGTTGAGCGAACTGGAAACGCCGGGCGATTCTCTTGGCGACATCGACGACAGCGGCACCATCAATGCCTCCGATGCAGCGAATGTGCTGATCGCCGCTGCTGTCATCGGCGCGGGCAAGGATCCCGGCCTGACCGATGCACAGAAGAAGGCAGCCGATGTCAACGGTGATGGTGCAACCAACGCAAGCGATGCTGCGATCATCCTCCAGTATGCCGCCTATATCGGTGCCGGCAATCCGGAGATGACTTTGGCTGAATACATGCTGAACAAAAAGTGAAACCTAAACGTTCTGAGCCGGGCATCAAGCCCGGCTCTAATCTTTATTCCTGTATCAACCTTGCAACAAGCGCCGCACCGTTTAGCAGCTCCCGGATGGCGATATGCTCCTCCGTAGAATGTACCCGCTGCAAACATCGTGATTATAGTGTAGCTTCTATCAAGGATTTGTCCCCGACCTGCACCTGCTCCACGCCCTTCCTCTTATTCTTGTTGAAATTGAAGCTAAGCATATAGCCCATATCAAGCTGGAA
>JAFXOO010000006.1 GCA_017528675.1 Oscillospiraceae bacterium
GCCAGCGTTCGTCCTGAGCCAGGATCAAACTCTTCATAGAGTTGTATCTCATATCGGTTTTACCCGATTCTGAAATCTGTCTCATTGCGAATCGCTCGCAATTACTGTTTGTGTTTTATAGTCTTGTCTGACTTCTCAATTGATTCTTATTCTTCGAATCCGAATCAACAAGGGTTCCAGTTTTTCTTGCCTTTTCTTGTATTGTTCAGTTTTCAAGATGCAGTGTCTTCGGCTTGTCTGCGTTGTTTTCGCTCTCTCGCCTGACGACTTATTTATTATAGCACATATCAAGAGGTTTGTCAAGGGTTTTGCATGTAGAAACAAACCCCGATTTCCCTTTCCTGTTTTATGCATATTTGCCAGTGATTTTCTGAAAACGGGCATCCCGCAGCCGGAATGCCCGTCATTGTTGTTGTGTTACGCCTCCTCCGGCATCATCAGCTTGACCATTACCGCCTTCTGTGCATGCAGCCGGTTCTCTGCTTCGTCAAAAATCTCCGCAGCATGTGCCTCAAAGACCTTGTTCGTAATCTCCTCCTCACGATGTGCCGGCAGACAGTGCAGCACCATTGCATCACTATGTGCCGCAGCCATGACGTCATCATTGATCTGGTAGCCCCTGAAGGCCTTCTTGCGCTTTTCAATCTCAGCTTCCATGCCCATAGAGGACCATACGTCCGTGATGAGCACGTCCGCATTGGTTGCAGCCTCCAGCGGCAGGTTGGTGATCGAGAAGCAGTCGTAGCCCTTGGCGAACTCCATGACCTTCGGATCCGGATGATAGCCGTCCGGGCATGCCACCGCAACCTCCATGCCTGCCTTCAGGCAGCCTACAATCAGGGAATTAGCCATATTATTGCCGTCACCGATATAGCACATCTTCAGGCCGTCAAATGTATCCTTATACTCCCGGATCGTCAGCAGGTCTGCCAGAACCTGGCACGGATGGCAGAAGTCCGTCAGGCCGTTGATGATCGGAATAGAGCCAAATGCGGCCAGATCCTCCACTTCCTTCTGGGCAAAGGTACGGATCATAATGCCGTCGAGATAGCGGGACAGTACACGGGCGGTATCCTGCACCGGCTCAACACGGCCGATTTGCAGGTCATTCGCAGAGAGGAACAGCGGATAGCCGCCGAGCTGGTACATGCCTGTCTCAAACGAAACTCTTGTCCGTGTGGATGCCTTCTGGAAGATCATGCCGAGAGTCTTGCCCTCAAGAATCGGGTGCGGGATATTGTGCTTGGTCTGGTACTTCAGCTTATCTGCCAGATCCAGAATGTCAAAGATTTCCTGCTGGCTCAGGTCCAGCATCTTCAGTAAATGCTTCATATCAAATTCCTCCTGGTTTTATGTGTTATAGCATTTATCTGCCACTACTGCAAACAGCGGAATAAAATCATCAAAGTATTTGTCATCCACGCTCAGCAGATACATCGGTTCATCGTTCGCCTGCTTTTCTTTTTTGAGAGAGCCTATGGTTTCGCTGCCCTTCTGGAGCGTAAAGAAGCTGGTATCCTTGCCTTTGAGCAGATATTGTCCGCCGGGCCCGTCAAACGTGATGCTCGGATCCACAAACAGTGACTTGCACTTCGCATCCAGAAAATGTGCATCGTTGAACGTAATATCGAACGCCGGCTTGTTTCCGCTTGCGGTACGCACCATCGTATACAGTACATAGCCGCTCGCATCGTGCAGCGATGTTATCGGATTGCCGATCAGCTTCCGTTTCTTGTTGACGGTATAGATTTTTCTGTCCTTCTCATCGGTTACGGTGTACTTGCCCGAACCCTTGGGAATGACGATGAGTTCCATATTATCCCTCCAATACTTCACAAAGCACGGCAGCGCCAGCCTCCAGCTCCTCGCTGGAAATGGTGAGCGGCGGCAGCAGTCTGACACGGTCCTTCGCCGTCAGGACAAGCAATCCCTTGTCCAGGCAGGCTTTCAGTACATCCGGGGCTTTTTTCGTCCTGAGTGAGATACCGATCATCAGGCCAAGACCGGATACCTCCTCCACTTCATCGAGGGAAGCCAGCTTCGTCCGCAGCCATGTGCTCTTTTCACGGATGGATGCAAGCATACCGGGCTGTGCAAGCGTGCGCAGCACCTGGATTGCACCGGCGCAGACCACCGGATTCCCGCCGAAGGTCGAACCGTGCATGCCCTTTCCGAGGACATCGGCACACTTTTCATTCGCAAGGCATACGCCGATCGGCAGACCGCCGCCAAGACCCTTGGCTGCTGTCGTAACATCCGCTTTCACGCCGAACTGCTCCCCTGCAAACAGGGTGCCGGTTCTGCCGATGCCGGTCTGGACTTCATCCGCAATCATCAGAATATCCTTCTCGTCACAGATCTTCCGGATCTCGTCCACAAAGCCCTGCTCCAGCGCCATAACGCCGCCCTCGCCCTGCACATACTCAATCATGATCGCACAAACCGTGTCATCGAGCTTCTCATGCAGATCTGCGATGTCATTTGCCCTGGCATAACGGAATCCCTCAGTAAACGGGAAGAAATAGTTATGAAACACATCCTGGCCGGTTGCCGAAAGCGTTGTAATGGTCCGGCCGTGGAAGGAATTGACCAGCGTGATGATGGTCTGACGGCCCTTGCCGTACTTGTCAAAGCTGTACTTTCTGGCAAGCTTGATGGCACACTCATTTGCCTCTGCGCCGCTGTTGCCGAAAAACAGCTTGGAATAGCCGCTCATCTCGCAGAGCATCTCTGCCAGGTCTGCCTGCGGCTGGTGATAAAACAGATTCGACGTATGCTGTACCTTCCGCACCTGCGCACATACAGCATCCGCCCATGCGGGATTGCAGTACCCCAGTGAGGAGGTACCGATACCGCTGCCGAAGTCAATATAGGTCTTTCCGTCGGCATCGAGTACCGTTGCCCCGCTGCCATGGTCAAGTACCACATCACTCCGCCCGTAGGTCGGCATGATGTGGGCATTTGTCTGTTCAAACGTGTTCATCAGAATACCCTTCGCTTTCTATTCAGAATCCGTGCAGTGCTCTGCTGCACCATGCTTTCAATGATACTGTAACCACAGAACAGCCCCGGCGATCAGCGTGCCGATACCAGCGGTCAGGAGCGCAGTTCTGCGCCACACGCCGCCTGTATCCTTCAGCACGAACAGATCAGGCTGCTGCCTGTCATAAACGATCTCCAGTGCATCACCGGGATGATACCGGTACTGCCATTCCGGAACATATTCCCGGCTGGCAGCGGTTATTTCGCCGGATGCTGTCTCATACCGCACCACCGGCGCATACGCAGTCACCTCGCTGCCGTTGCGGTGTATCATCTGGGTACGGCTGCCGGTGACAGTTGCCTTTGCCGTAACCGGATGGGCAATTCTCCCCCGGCGCACCGGCACAAATGCCAGCACAATGCAGACCAGCGCCATCACTGCCGGCACAAGCCGTATCAGCCAGATCATCGGAACATTGTACCAATGCCCTCGTTCGAGAGCAGCTCAATCAGGATGGAGTGCGGCACTCTGCCGTCGATGATCACCGTTTTCTTCACGCCACGGCGCACAGCCTCCACGCAGCAATCAATCTTCGGAATCATGCCGCCGGAAATGATGCCTCTGCGCTTCATAAACGGAACCTCACTGACATTGACCTCCTGGATGAGGGTGGACGGATCGTCCTTGTCCCGCAGAAGTCCTGCAATATCGGTCATCAGGATGAGGTTTTCGGCACCGAGCTCCGCTGCAATGCGGGCGGCTGCGGTATCCGCATTGACATTATATGCCTGACCGTCAGCATCGCTCGCCACTGTGGCGATGACCGGAATCACGCCGTTGGCAAGCGCATCCCGGATGGGCTTGGCATTGACCTTTGTGATATTGCCCACAAAGCCCAGATCCTCGCCGTTCGGGCCGAATGCACGCTCCGCCGTGAGCATCTTTTCATCCAGACCGCACATACCGATGGCAGTGCCGCCGTTAAGACCCAGGAGCGAAACGAGCTCCTTGTTCACCTTGCCGGCAAGCACCATCTTGACCACATCCACCGTTGCCTCATCTGTATAGCGCAGACCGCCGATGAATCTGCTCTCGATGTTCAGCCGCTTGAGCATGTCGCTGATTTCCGGGCCGCCGCCGTGCACGAGCACGACCTTGATGCCGACCAGCGTCAGCAGCACCATATCACTCATGACGGCCTGCTTCAGAGTCTCGTTGGTCATGGCATTGCCGCCGTATTTGATGACAACAATCTTGTCATGGTATTTCTGGATGTACGGAAGTGCGTCATTCAGCACTCTCGCACGGACTTCATTGGAGATCTCCATCCCGCTCACGTTCAACACTCCTTTATTGCCGGTCAGGAACGGTAATCGCCGTTGATCCGGACATAATCATACGTCAGGTCGCAGCCCCATGCCACTGCATTGCCGGGGCCCTTTCCAATCGTCACATGGACGAAGATTTCCTCCTCACCGAGGATGACCTTTGCCTCCTCCTCGGAGAAAGGCACACCTGCACCGTTTTCGCAGACAGCAATCGTCCCCTTCGCAGAGCCGAGGCTTACGTTGACCTTCCTGATGTCGAAATCGGCAGGCGCATAGCCCACAGCACAGAGGATTCTGCCCCAGTTGGCATCCTCACCGAAGATCGCCGCCTTGAACAGGCTCGAAGTAATGACGGATTTTGCAACAATTTCCGCTGTCTTATCATCCTCAGCACCGTCGCACAGGCACTCGATCAGCTTGGTAGCGCCCTCGCCGTCCCTTGCCATTTTCCGGGCAAGGTTCATCAGCACGGCATACAGTGCATCCTTGAAGACCTCATAGTCCTCCTCCTCGGCAACAATCTTCTCGTTGCCGGCCTCACCGTTGGCAAGGATGCAGACCATGTCGTTGGTGGAGGTGTCGCCGTCCACGCTGACACGGTTGAGCGTGATGAACACGACCTCACGCAGGGCCTGCACCAGCAGATCGTGATCAATGGCGCAGTCGGTCGTCAGGAAGGTCAGCGTCGTCGCCATATTCGGATGAATCATGCCGCTGCCCTTGAGCATTCCGCCGAGCCGGCAGGTCTTGCCGCATGCGGTAAATTCCACCGCCACTTCCTTCGGAACGGTATCGGTGGTCATGATGGCGTTGACGGCTGCCGCATTGCCGTTCTCCTTCAGGCTCTGTGCCAGTGCCGGAACCGCCTTCTCGATCGGCTCGATCGGAAGGGGCTGACCGATGACGCCGGTGGAGGCCACGATGATGTCCTCCGGCTTCAGGTTCAGCGCTTTTGCGGCGAATTCACACATCTGATCAGCCTTTTCCACGCCATCCGCATTGCAGGTATTGGCATTGACGGAATTGACAATCACCGCCTGTGCCATACCGTCCCGCAGGTGGCGTCTGGTAACGGCAATCGGAGCACCCTGTACCTTGTTGGTCGTATACATGGCCGCAGCCGTGCAGGGCGTGTCGGAGCAGATCATCGCCAGATCATTCTTGTTCGGATCACTGCCGGGCTTGAGCCCTGCATGGATGCCGCCGGCTTTGAAGCCCTTTGCAGCGCAGACACCGCCCTCTACAAAGTCATAGCCTTTAAATTTCTTATTCTTCAATGTAAACACCTCTATTGAGCCGGAGCACAGGTCACACCAGACCCGTTGTCTCGTCAATGCCCATCATTATATTCAGGTTCTGCACAGCAGCGCCGGATGCGCCCTTGCCAAGATTGTCGAGCCGTGCGCAGAGCAGCATCTGTGCATCGTTGCCGAACGTAAAGATTTCGAGCTTATTCTGACCGGAGAGCGTGTTCGAGGCAAGGAAGAACTTTCCCTGCTCCTCCGGGAGCATCACCGGATTGACGGTCACGAGCTTTGCACCTTCATAATGCGCTGCATAGGCCGCATTGACCTGTGCAAGCGTCGGACGCCTGTCAAGCATCCGTGTCTGGAGCGGTACGGAAACCACCATGCCGCTGTAATAATCGCAGACAATCGGATTGAACATCGGCTTCTCGCTCAGGCAGGAGAAAAGCTGCATCTCCGGGAGATGCTTGTGCGACTGGGAGAGCGCATACTGACGGGGGGAATTGAACTCCTCCGGCTTGTCCTCGCCCTCATAGACAGCAATCGCATTCTTGCCGGCACCGCTGTAACCGGAAGTCGCATAGGCAAATACCGGGAAATCCGCAGGAATCAGACCCGCTTTCACAAGCGGCCGCACGAGTGACACAAAGCCGCTTGCATAGCAGCCCGGCACGGCTACTCTGTCTGACCGGATGATCTTCTCCCGGAAATCCGCCCCCAGCTCCGGAAACCCATACGCCCATTCCGGATTGGTCCGGTGCGCAGTCGAGGCATCCAGGATGCGGGTATTGGTGCCCTTTGCAAGCTCCACCGCTTCGATGGAGGCTGCATCCGGCAGACACAGGAAGGTAAAATCGGCCTGTGCCATCATTTCACGGCGTGCATCGTTGTTATGACGGTCGGCATCCGCAATCTTCAGCAGTTCGATGTCGCTCCGGCCGCCAAGACGGTCAATGATTTTCAGACCGGTAGTGCCGGCCTGCCCGTCCACATACACTTTCACGGACATGGCTTGTCCTCCTTATAGGGTTCAGAACCCGGATTTTTCATGATGTTTCGTCATCATCGTCATCCTCGACCGGTTCACGGGGGCATTTCCACAAGCTGTAGGCAAGAGC
>JAFXOO010000007.1 GCA_017528675.1 Oscillospiraceae bacterium
CCCGGATGCTCTGCTCCGGAATCGCCAGTGCAATGCGGTCGATGGACGGGCCGTTGCCCTGGTCGTTGTAAAGCTTGATGGTATTCGCACCCTCCTTGAGATCGACCTCGATGTTCACTGCACGCAGTACCGTCCAGTCTACCTTGTTAGCATAGCAATTGTCGATCTTCTGGGAAAATGCGCCGTTGACATCCACCTTCAGGGAGCGGGGCTCGCCGGAGATGTAGTAGATGCGCAGCGTATACCTGCCTGCCTTGTCAGCCGTCACATTGTCAAAGGTCACGCCGTTGCCGGCACCGCCGACATAGCCGACGTAAGCGCCGCCGGAGCTGAACTTGCCGTCCTTGCCGTCAGTGACGGAGGATCTGCCGGAGAGTCTGGCGTCCTCTGCCTCATAATTCCTGTAGTTGGAATAGGGCGTGGTGAGCTTCATCGTGCCGGGGGTCAGCTTGATGACAAAGCCGCCCTTGTCGAGGAGCTTCATGCTGATGGTATCCTTCGCTGTCAGACCTTCCTTGACGGAGACAGCAAGGTCACTGCCGTCTGCATTATCCGCAAAGATATAGGCATTGTAGGTTCCCTCTCCGATCAGGTCAGAGAGCCTGATGTCCACATTACGGCTCTTGATGGTATTGGAAGCAATGTACCAGCTCTTGCCGCTTCTGCGGGCAGTGACATTGAACTGCATCGGATAGCCGTCGAGCACCCTGAGCTCATCCCAGACAACCGGTACATCATTGAGCATCGGCAGAGCGGAGGAATTTTCATAGGTATAGACCGAATGCGCAAAGTGCTGGATACCGGACTCAATCGTCACAACATCCGCCAGTGCAAAGCCTGCGGTTGCCTCGGAATTATAAACACGCACACCGGTCGGTGTGAAATCAGCACCGCCGACCACATTTCTGGTGAACGTGTAGGACACACGGTTTTCGAGCGAAGGACTGGTGAACCATTTGTAGTATTCCGAACCGTTGACAGCCTCATAGGAGACAATGTTCGGATAGGTACGGCTCTCGCCTCTCGGAATGGTGCAGCCGTGGAACAGTACCATGAGCTTATTCTTGGCAGCAATATCACAGCACATGTGCATCTGGCGCATCGTCTCCTGTGTATCACTTTCGTAGTAATCGACCTTTACGCCCTTGACGCCGATTCTGCTGATGCGCTCGAACTCACGGGTGATGGTTGCCTCATCGAGCAGCGAATAGTACGGATATGCCGGGTTGCCCTTGCTGTCCTTGTAGCCGCTGTGGCCCTTGTTGTTGACGCCGTACCAGAGATAGATGCCGACACCCCGCTCCGCACCGTATTCGCAGAGTTCCTTGACCTTGTTCTCGGAATCGTCCCAGAGCGCCCAGCCGAAGTCGAGGCACACGAAATCCCAGCCATTCTGCGCTGCGAAGTCGATGTAGTCCTTCTGGGTATGATACTCCACCGGAGAATCACCGCCGGATGACCACCACGACCACGCCGTCTTTCCCGGCTTCACCCAACTGATATCCTCCAGCCGGTTCTCCGGGTTCAGGTTCATAATGAGGTCGCTGTTTGCCATACCATTGAGGTCATCGGAGATGATGACCGCACGCCACGGGGTGTGGAATGCCTTGGAGAAGCTCACATCCTCCTCCTTGACGCCGAATTTCCACGAAAGCGCACGGCTGCCGCCCTCTGTCCGCAGACAGCAGGCGCAGTACGGGTCGTCCTCGTTAAAGACATTCGCCTCGGAGACAAGCACCCAGCTATGGCCGGCAACATGACCGGTGAACGGACAGGAATAATCCGCCCAGGCATCGGTGATCTTCTGGGTAGAGAGCTCCACCATATCCCATTCATAGGTCGCATTCGGCCAGTTGCCCCAGAACGTGCTGTTCTGCGGGAAAATAATCTGGCTCGCCTCGGACTTGATGGCTGCGCCCTTGTTGAAGCTGTAACGATAGCCGACACCGTCGTCATAGACACGGAAGGTCACGGTCATGATGGTGTCTCCCTTTTGCAGCGGGAAGCTCATCTCGGTGTAATGATTGCGGATGTCATGGTGCTTGCCGTAGGGCATGGAATACGTCTCATCCTGTTCGGAGAAGGTCGGCGTGGGCGCTGCGCCCGTAAAGCCGGAGGACATATCCACATCCGTGGTCACAATGCCGAGCTGCGACGGCTCGATCACAACTTCGCCGGTATCCTTGTGGACGGAATAGTAGTAGCGGCTGCCGTCTGTCCAGATCTTGGTCAGGAGCTTGCCGTCCGGGGAGGCGGTATACATCTCCGGAATGCTGGTAATGGATGCACCACCGAGGGTCTTGGCGCTTTCCTGCTCATAGACAGCAGGCGGTGCCTCCTCAAGCGTGCTTTCCTCAAAGGTGTAGAGAAATGCCGGATCATCGGGAAGGTCAGCCGCTTCCGCAGCCGTAAGTGCCCGGCGGTAGAACGCCACATCGTCAACCTTCGCACGGATGTCCTTGTCGGAGTAGACCGAATGTCCCACAGAATTGAACGTGTATGCCGCAAGCGTCTTCCCGTCAAAGAGATTCGGCGCTACATCGGCAATCGTCTCGGAGCTGTAGTCCACTGCCTTTCCGTCGATATAATACGTCACTGTCCGGGATGTACA
>JAFXOO010000065.1 GCA_017528675.1 Oscillospiraceae bacterium
CGGATTTGGCGCAGCGGTAAAGCTGATGTAGCCGACGATTGCAGAGCGCTGGAACTACGTCAGCGGTCTGCGGGATCTGCTGCTCGGACGGCTGCGGGCGCTGCCGTACATCACGCTCAACAGCGACCCGGAGGGCTCACCCTATATCGTGAACTTTTCAATGAACGGCTATCGGTCGGAAACGGTGCTGCATTCTCTTGAAAAGAAGGAGATCTTCGTTTCGAGCGGATCGGCGTGCTCCAAAGGCGTACAGAGCGGCGTGCTGCGTGCCTACGGAATTCCCGATGCACAGGCGGATTGTGCGCTGCGGGTCAGCTTTTCGGAGGAATCCACAGCCGGGGACATTGAAGCGCTGCTGGTTGCTCTCGATGAAGCAAAGAGGACATTGATTCATAAGTGATATCCGGGAGGATTATTCCGCAGACTTCAGAAAACGAAACATACCGCAGAAAGCGGATGCGGGCATCGCCCCTTCCCCCTGTCTGCGGGAGATCTGAAATGTACAGAAAGGACATACGCAATGAAAGAAGTCATTCTTGTAAAATACGGCGAAATGGCACTGAAAGGGCTGAACAAGGGCACGTTTGAGGATGTGCTGTTCAAGCAGATCAAGTACCGGCTGCGGCCTCTCGGCAGATTCGGCTACAGCGGTGCACAGTCCACGATCTATATTGAGCCGCTTGAGGAGACAATTCAGCTCGATGAGGTTATCTGCCGCCTTCAGAAGGTGTTTGGCATTGCGACAATCTGCCGTGCCTGCGTCTGTGAGAAGGATTTTGAGGATATCCGGAGCAAGGCGGTGAGCTACCTGGAGGAGGCGTTCGAGACGGCGGATTCCTTCAAGGTCGAGGCAAAGCGTGCCGACAAGAGCTTCCCGATGAAGTCGCCGGACATCTGCCGTGAGCTCGGCGGAGCACTTGCAGAGGCTTACCCGGATGTTCCGGTCGATGTGCATAACCCCGGCATCACTGTGATGGTCGATATCCGGGATACCAACGCCTATGTATATGCCGGAAAGATCAAGGGTGCGGGCGGTCTGCCGCTCGGCACCAGCGGCAAAGCGCTGCTGCTGCTGTCCGGTGGTATCGACAGCCCGGTTGCAGGTTATATGATGGCAAAGCGTGGCATCAAAGTGGCGGCGATTCACTTTGTGAGCCCGCCCTATACCTCTGACAGAGCACTGCTCAAGGTGGAGCAGCTCTGTGCGAAAATGACAGATTACTGCGGTGATATGCATTTCTACTGTGTGCCCTTTACCGAGATTCAGGAACAGCTCAAACGCCGGTGCCCGGAGGAGTTCTTTACCATCCTGATGCGCCGGATGATGATGCTGATTGCACAGGAGATCGCCAAAAAAGAGGAGGCACTTGCACTTGTGACCGGCGAGAGTGTGGGACAGGTCGCCAGCCAGACCATTCAGGCGATGGTCTGCACGGATGCGGTCTGCAAATGCCCTGTTTTCCGTCCCTGCATCGGCATGGATAAGACAGAGATCATTGAAATCGCCCGGAAAATCGACACCTTCGATATCTCCATCCAGCCATACGAGGACTGCTGCACGGTATTCACGCCGAAGCATCCGAAGATCCGCCCGCAGCTTGATGCCATTGAGGCAGCGCAGGAGAAGGGGGATTTTGGAGAAATGATCGCAAGGGCTGTTGCCGGAACAGAAATGAAAACGTTCCGCATTGAGAGATAAATAGGATTGTACAGAAATATATTGTTTTGGTATGTGCTTACTGCACAAGAAACAATAGCTAAATTTGTATCTCTTGTCGAATACAGAGATTCTCACAGGACAAATCTTGACAAAACCTCTAAATATGTAGTAAAATTATAATGAGCATTTATAACTGGAGGATGCAGTATGAGCAAATTTCCGGAAGAAACTCTGGAACAGGAGAACGCTCTTTCTGACAGCGAAATCCCCGCAGCGGCAGACCCGCAGCAGGAAACGGATTCCATACAGGAAACAGCTCCGGTACAAGAGCCCGATTCGGTACTGGGCACTGAGCCTGAACAGGACACGGAATCGTCACAGGATTCCACCCCTGCACAGGATGCAGAAACGCCGCAGGATGCTGAACCTGTACAGGACGCAGAACTCCCGCAGGATACGGAGCCTGCACAGGACGCTGAGCCACAGGATAAGTTCCTTGCCATCAAATCCGCACTGCGCAGTAAGGAATCGGAGCAGCAGCAGGAGGAAATGCGCATTTCGGTCGCAGACAAGATCCAGCGCATGAAGGAAGCAAAGGATAATCCCGATGAGCAGCCCTATGAACGGTCGGCACAGCCCGTTGTGGAATCCGATGCACCGGCTGATGTGCCGCCGGAAGCTTCAGAAAGGCCGCGGAAGACAATGAAAAAGAAAGCAAATAGCGCTAAAAAAGCTAAGAAATCCCGGAAAACTGTAAAAAAGAGAAAGCGCAGCGGCCCGGATCTGTTCCCGAAAAGAGGGGACAGTGCATTTGAAGTGATCCGGAAGTGCATCTTCCTGATGTCATGCACGGTGTTCATGGTATGTCTCTTTCTGATCGGCAAGTATTACTGGGAAAACTACCAGAATGCCGAGGTTCTGAAGGAGTTTGAGAAGCAGTACGATCCGGACCGCAAGGAACCCGAAAGGGAAACCGAACCGAAGGTTGAAGGCTTTGAGTATTACGGCTATCTCCCGTCTGTTGAACAGCTTTTGGAGAAGAACCCCGAAATCATCGGCTTTCTTTCGATTCCGGATTCCAAGGTGAATTATCCGGTGCTGCAGCACAAGGTGCCGGAGGACGGAAACGAGTATTACCTGAAAAGGAATTACCTTCTCGAACACGAGAATGCCGGCTCGATTTTCATGGATTACCGTGATTACTTTGATTTCGTCGTGGACGGAAGAAAGCAGTTTGAAAATTCGGACAACCTGATTATCTATGGTCATAACATGCATGACTATTCCATGTTCGGCGGTCTGAAACGGTATATCAATGAGGCGAATTATTATGATGAGCATCCGATTATCTACCTCAACTCCAACTACCGGAAGTATCAGTACAAGATCTTCGGCATGATTATTGTGGATATTGAGGATGAGACGGAGACAAAGTTTGACTACTGGAATACGATTGATTTCGGGGATGAGCAGCAGTTCTATGACTATGTCAACGAAATCAAGCGGCGTACTGTGCGTCTGACAGATGTAGATGTCAAGTACGGTGACCAGCTCGTCACGCTCTCTACCTGCAACAGTACCTTTACCGAAGGCCGGCTCGTTGTATTCGGGCGGCTCCTGCGGGAGGGAGAGGACCTGATGGAGGGGTGCACCAGTCAGCCGAATCCCAATATCAAGTGGCCTAACAGCTATTATAAATGGCGTAAAAAAACCTATAATCCGGATGCAGAATTTATCCCTTACGGATAATCCTGCAAGGAAGGGAAGCATTTCATGTCTAATCAGAATTCTAATCCTAACAACACAAAAAAGCCCTTGAATGGCAAGCTGATTGCAATTATCTGCGCTGCTGTTCTTGCAGCCGGCGGCATTACGACTGGCGTTGTATTGTCCCTGAACGGGAAAAAACAGCCGGAACCGGAGGAGAGCAGCGTTATTGTGACAGAGGCGCCGACAGAGGCGGTAACCGATGCGGAAACGGAACCTGTGACGGAAGCTGCTACAGAGAAGCCGGAACTGACAGAACGTGCCAGGGAACTGCTCAAGCAGAATCCCGAAACAGTAGGCTGGATTACGGTGGATAAGACCAAGGTGGATAATCCGGTTGTGCAGTGCGGGGATAACGAGTACTATCTCGATCACAGCTTTGAGCGTGAGCCGTTCCGGGCCGGAACCGTGTTCATGGATTACCGGGATGTGTTCGGTGCGGATGAGGATAAGCAGTCCGAGAACATCATCCTGTACGGTCACAACATGGCCAACAATACCATGTTCGGATCTCTCCGCCGCTACCGGCAGGATCTGAACTACTATAAGGAAGCTCCGTTCATAACGTTGGAGTCCAACTACCGGGTGTATGACTATGTAATTTTCGGCCTGGTCATCACGGAGGGGAGTGCTTCGGCAACATGGCGTTATTGGGATATGGAGAATCTGTCCATGCGTCCGCAGTTCAATGCGTATGTGGAGACAGTACATCAGAAAAACATGGTCAAGATCCCGGTGGATGTCAGGTATGGTGACAGACTGCTGACACTTTCGACCTGCTATTCAGATAAGGATGATTCAAGATTCCTGATCGTGGCACGCCGGTTCCGCACGGGTGAGACCAAGGAAGACTTTTTGGCATTGCTTGCTGAGGAGAACGAGACAAAGGCCGAATAAGAGGTATCTGTATGAAAAAACACAGTCGTATCAAACGCATGTTTGCGGCATTGACGGCCATCGTACTGACAGCGGTCTTTCAGCCGGTCACGGCGGCGATTGCGGAAGACGATGAAGCGGCAACAGAGGCGGCTGAGGAAACAGTGCAGGCGGAAACTGCACCGCAGGAACAGCCGCAGACCAAGCTCAGTTCTGTCACGATTGTACATACCGCTGAGATCTCGGAGGAGGATTATCAGCCAACCGAATGGTGGAAGGCGGACCTTGATGAGTACGAGGACATGTCTCTGGTGAAATATGAGACTGTCGGCGGCGGTGCGTCCGGAGAGCCGGAGCTGCTGGCGGAGGGCCGTGACGACACGATCGTTTCTAACTTAATGACGGAGTCCGGTGTATCGTACACGGAGCCGGGTACATTTGCATTTACCAGTTACGGCTGGGGACACTGCGTCGGCCTGAGCCAGAACGGTGCCAATTTCTATGCAAAGTACGGCGGCTGGAATTACCGGGATATCCTGTTCCATTATTATCCCGGAACGGTGCTGAAGAACACGGGTACCGCCGAGACGGAAATTGTAACGACCCAGGGCGTTCCCGGAAATGTATTGCAGCAGGTTGCTGAAATCGTCAACCGGGAAATCGGGCCTTCGTTCCATCCGGAATGCATCAAGGCACAGGCTGTTGCGGTCTATACCTATATGAAGTATCATGACAATGATGCGCATGACCTGAAGGGCAAGCCGGATCCGCCGCAGAGCCTTGTGGATCTCTGCGCTTCCGTACTCGGTGAGGCGCTGTTTTATAACGATGAATACTGCCTGACGATGTTCTATGCATCCTGCGGTGCGATTACGGCGAACTGCTATGACGTATTCTCCGCTGATATTCCGTATCTGCGCAGTGTGGCGAGCGAGTATGATTCGCAGTATGATCCGCACTGGGGC
>JAFXOO010000066.1 GCA_017528675.1 Oscillospiraceae bacterium
CCGTCAGACTTTTCCCGACCGCCTTGATGTCATCGACGGTCGCATATACTGCGCCCATCAGCCAATGTCGCTTGCCTTGACAGTCACATAGCCGACCGCCACGACCTTGGAGCTGGAGAGGTTGACGATCTCCAGAACGTCGCCCTCGGAGACCTCGATCTTGGTCGTGCCGGAGGTCAGGGAAGTGCCGCCGTAGGCAGTCGCCGTTTCATTGTAGATCGCACGGCTGGACGGGTTGAGCTTGTAGGCATAGGTACTGCCGGTATTGCCAGCCGTCACTGTTGCAACGGTCTTGCCGGCGTCAGACGATGCCAGCGTG
Organism: Oscillospiraceae bacterium; assembly: GCA_017528675.1. Taxonomy (GTDB): domain Bacteria; phylum Bacillota; class Clostridia; order Oscillospirales; family Ruminococcaceae; genus UBA3855. Next base: position 320 of record JAFXOO010000066.1, read on the forward strand.
ATGGTCAGGCTGCCCGGTGCGTATACCGCACGGATCGCAACGCTGCGCAGCACCTTGTGCGCATAGACACGACGGCCCTGTACAGCACAGGCGCCGATGTACTTGCCGGATTCGTTCAGATCCTGCACCTTGATGCCGACTGCCCACTCGTGGCAGCGGGTCGCAAATCTCGGATGGCCTGCAATCATGGCAAGGTTTGCCGTGGTATCGTTCCACTCGATGACCTTGAAGCCGGCGATCTTGCCGACCATGCCCTTGGTCACGGTATCATCGCCGAGAGAGGTCGAGCGGATGAACTCCGGACAATTGAGCAGCAGTGCCAGCGTGTCCGGTGTTACGAGCAGATAGCGTCTGCCGTCGTTCGGGATGTTTGCCTTGCTCATCGCCGTGCGGATGTTGACGATCTCGTTGTAGATGGTCGCAGCGGAGAGCTGTGCCACGTTGGTGACGGTAGAGCCGGCAAGCAGCGTGGTTGCGCCGTCCGTGTCGATCTGGTGTGCCAGCGAATAGCCTGCACTGTCCAGGCGGTCAGCGATCAGGTTGTCCGGCACGGATGCCGCATCGTACTTGTCGATCAGCTCGTTGACAGCCTTGTCCTTGTCGATCACCATGGTGTCGTAGGTGGTGGAGCCGTTGCTCAGGCTGATGCCGTTTGCCTTGTCGTAATCGGATACTTCAACCTCCGCATCACGTACCGGGATCTTGACCGCACCTGCGGTCGGGTCGCCCTCGTAGTCGTTGTTGAATACCACGTCGTCAGCAAGCACCAGCTCACTGCGCAGCTTTGCAAGGACGAGGTCAGAATATCTCTGCTGTGCTTCATGTGCCATAGTTCATTCCTCCTTAGTTCTTCTTGAGATCGGGGTTCTTGTCGTAGAAAGCCTTTTCCACGCCGTCCATGATGCTGCCCTCCGCCGAGAAGCCCGGGGTGGCATGTCCCTTGGTCAGCCCTGCGAGCATCTCGGCATCCTTCCGGATATCCTCCTCGGTCTCGCCGGTCAGACGGTCGGCAAGCTCCTCCGGAAGACCTGCCATCAGCGCCGCCTTTGCACGGTACGCCTTGAGCAGCTCCGCCTTGTGGGCGGCATTCAGGTCGTCGAGAGCCTTCTGGTGATCCTCCGCAGATACATATCCCTCGAACTCGGCAGCCTTCGCCGCCACAGCCGCCTCGATCAGAGGTGCAGCCGCATCGTCAAGCGCCTTCTGCGTGGTGATCGGTGTAAATTCCTCCATGTTGGTTCCTCCTTTTTCGGTATAATGCTTTGCAACGCCGGCTCCTACCTGTGCGGGAACGGCGACAAAACTCCATTCATAGGCATCCGTGATATCATCGAGCGTCACATGGCAGATCTGCCCGTCATAAGCTTTGCCACGGACGTGCTCGCAGCCTTCATTTGCATTGGCACCGCAGATGGAGCACTTCCGGCTCATGGCAGCGCATGAAACGCTGACCTCCTTCTTGATGCCGGCGTCGATCTCCGTGATGAGGTCGGCATTGGCATCCGTCCGCACCATGTAGGCATAGCCTTTCAGATAGCGATAATCTCCGCCCCATGCGGTCTTCTTTTCCGGATCCACGAGCACTTCCGTGTCATAGATCCGAGCCGCCTGGTTTTCAGCGGTCGGATTGTGGTCGAAGATGCCTGTCTTCCCGACGAACAACTCTGCCATCTTATCCAGCGCACTGTCCGTGAATCGCTCGCCGTCCCGGTCGATGTCGTTGTGACACAGTACGACCGGAAAGGTATACAGCTCCTCCGCCTTGAATTTGCGCCTTGTGAGCGCATTGATCTTGTTCAGTGTTTCCTTGTCCAAATTTATCACCTCTCAGTATGTGATGACCTGCTCCTCGTAATCCCTGACATTCGCACACGCCCAGTGTGCCAGCGCTGCGGCTTCGAGGAGCGCCGGCTCTGCGCCTTCGAGTACTGTTGCATAGCCATAGCCGCCGCTTGCACCGATCGCCCGGTGTTCGCTGTTCGTGACTGCCTGCGTCAGGGACGGCTGTCCGGCATGGCAGATCTGCCCGGCAAACAGCGACTGCTCAAAGAGTGCATTCGCCGTGACGATCTGACCGACCTTCGGCAGCAGCGCACGGCACTGCACATCCGCCTCCTGCATGGCATCACGGAGGATGTTCTGTCCGGATGCGCCGTCAATTACCGCCGTGTCCGCACCGGGAGAGCGCAAAAAAGCGATGATCCAGTCATCGCCCTCACGCACCGGACGGCAGTCGATGCCCTCCACGAAGATCCGCCCGTCGTCCAGGCGAACCGCAGCGCACAGCACCGCATTCCCGGTGTTTTTGGTATATTTCACGCCGTAGAACACCCGCACAGGCTCCGACGGCTCCGGTTTGCCGTCGATCAGACAGGCATCCCATTCCTTCCGGCTGATGGCGGATTTCTGCGAATAGGTCAGCCACAAGCCGAGACGCTGGATGTTGATGTCAACCTGATCGTCGCCAAGCTCTGCGCGGATCGTCCGCTCCGTCAGGATGTAGCCGAGGGACGGGTTGGTCTCGTACCAGAGCTCCACGTCCTGCGGATCGCTCATCTTCGGAACCGACCACTCTGCCCATCCTGTGTCCTCCGTGTTGCCGGTCAGCGTGTTCTTCCGCAGTTTCAGGAAGACATCACCGGAAGACACAACGGTCGGC
>JAFXOO010000067.1 GCA_017528675.1 Oscillospiraceae bacterium
CCTCAAGGAAGCAGAAGCCGCCCTTGATGCGGATCACTACGGCCTGACCAAGGTCAAGGAGCGCATCCTGGAGAGCCTTGCTGTCCGGGTGCTCAATCCGGAGCTCCACGGCCAGATTTTGTGCCTGGTCGGCCCGCCCGGCATCGGCAAATCCTCGATCGGCCGTTCCATTGCAGGGGCGATCGGGCGGAAATTCGCCCGTGTATCGCTCGGTGGTGTACGGGATGAGGCAGATATCCGTGGCCACCGCAAGACCTACATCGGCGCCATGCCCGGCCGCATCATAGCAGCGCTTCAGCAGGCAGGCACACGCAATCCTGTGATTCTGCTCGACGAGCTCGATAAGATGGGCAATGATTACAAGGGTGACCCTTCTGCCGCACTCCTTGAAGTGCTCGATGCCGAGCAGAATAACGCCTTCCGTGACCACTATCTGGAAATCCCCTTCGACCTCAGCCAGGTGCTCTTTGTGGCAACGGCGAATACGCTGGAATCCATTCCGGCACCGCTGCGTGACCGTATGGAGATCATTGAGCTGACCAGCTATACCCGTGAGGAGAAGTTCCAGATTGCTGTGCGCCATCTGATCGGAAAGCAGATCAGAGAGCACGGGCTGAAGCCGCAGCAGTGCAAATTTGACGATGCGGCAGTCTATGAGATGATTGACGCCTACACCAAGGAGGCCGGTGTCCGGAATCTTGAACGCACAATCGGCACGGTCTGCCGCAAGGCTGCCAAGGCGATTGCATCCGGCGAGCGCAAGCGCCTGCAAGTGCGCAAGAAGGATCTGAACGCCTACCTCGGCGTACCGAAGTATCTGCCCGATGCCCAGAGCCGCAAGAATACAGTCGGCCTGGTCAACGGTCTTGCGTGGACGTCTGTGGGCGGCGTGCTGATGCCGCTTGAAGCGGTGGCGCTGGAAGGCACGGGCAAGATTGAGATTACAGGATCGCTCGGCAATGTGATGCAGGAGAGCGCCAAGCTCGCTGTGACCTATGCACGGAGCGTCTGCCGGGAATATGGCATTCCGGCGGATTTCTACCAGAAGAACGACATCCACATCCATGCCCCTGAGGGCGCAGTTCCGAAGGATGGCCCGTCGGCAGGCGTGACGATGGCAACGGCGCTGATTTCGGCGCTGTCCGGAATTCCGGTGCGTGCGGATGTGGCAATGACCGGTGAAATCACGCTGCACGGCGCAGTCATGCCCATCGGCGGTCTGCGGGAGAAGTCGATGGCAGCGTATAAGGCAGGCATCCGCACGGTCATCATCCCCGAAGAAAATGCACCCGATCTCCAGGAGGTCGAGAGCGTTGTGAAGGAGCATGTGCACTTTGTGCCTGTCAAGCAGCTCAGCGAGGTGCTGGAGACAGCACTCGACCGCCCGAAACGCTCTGCGGCACGCTCCGGCTCTGAGGGCAAGAAGACCGCAGCGTCCGTGTGTCTGTAAGGAGATGCCATGAATTTTCAGAAAGCAGAATTTCATACCGCCTGCGGAAAGCTGTCACAGCTTCCGGCGGCGGACCGGATGGAGTTTGCCTTTTTAGGGCGCTCCAATGTGGGAAAGTCCACATTGATCAACACGCTGGCCTCCCGGAAAAATCTGGCGAGGGTGAGCGCAGTCCCCGGCAAGACGGCGACCATCAATTTCTATGCCGTAGAGCATGTCTGGCTCGTGGATCTGCCGGGCTACGGCTATGCCAAGACCTCAAAGTCCGAGCAGGAGCGCCTGCGCCGGCTCATCACGGGCTATTTGCAGGCAGACCGTGACCTGCGGCTTGCCGTACAGCTCATTGACATGCGGCATGCGCCCTCGGCGGATGATGTAGCGATGATTAACCGCCTGATTGATGAGGAAATCCCGTTCATCATCGTATTCACGAAGGCGGACAAGCTGAACAAGACCGAGCGTGAACAGCGCATGGCGGCGTTTGCAGAGGAAATCCCGTGCTTCGAGGACATCCATGCCATCCCGTTCTCGGCAAAGACCTTTGAAGGGCAGGAAGTCCTGCGGGAATTGCTGTCGGAGATTGCGGAGGAAGAAGAATAAAAGAAAAGCAGCACTGCGGAACCATCCGCAGTGCTGCTTCTGTCTTTCAAAAAACCATTCTTGAAAGCGTGGAGCGAACTCAAAAGTTTTTGGTCCAGCTTTTTTCAAAAAGCTGGTCAGGTCCAGGGCTGAAAGCCCTGGTCGCTCACCGCAGTGAGCGAAATCCCCTATACTATGATTTTTCGCCCTGCATTGCTGTTCCTGCCGCCTGAAGGCGGCAGATACGAACTTTATCAACAAGCCGAAGCAGCACTGCGGAACTGCCCGCAGTGCTGCTTTTCATCATTCAATCGACGCATGCAGAAGCTGCACATACGTCGTGCCGTTTTCCTCATACGAATGAAACACACCGCTCACCGTAATCTCCGTGCCGGCTTCGGGGTAGTCATCCGGATAGACCGGATCGCCGTCAAGCACAAATTCCACACCCTGCGCACAGCAGGCAGTGGCATCCGAGATGAGCACGGCGAAGTACTCCTTGCCGGTGCTCTCGTCCTTGTAGTAGGCAAAAGGCCCCCTGGCACGGATATTCCGCCCGGTGTAGGCATCGGGGTTGCTGACCATGTCAAACACCTGCGCATAGACCATGGTGCTTTCCAGCACGGTCAGATCCACGTCACCCTCCGCCGGAATGAATGCAGAGGCAGGCACAGGTGCCGTCGGGAGCGCCTCCGTTGCCGGGGCAGATGGTTCGGCGGCAGGCGCTTCCGTAGCCTCCTGCGCCGCAATCAGCGAATCCATCTGTGAGGTGTTGCCGCCGCAGCCTGTCAGCAGCACGGCCGCTAACAGCAGCCAGGCTGTGCGGCGCCGGTATGCCATAGTTGTCATGCTTTTTTTCCTCCCATCACTGCGGATACCGCCCAGAATCCCAGGAAGACCACAATGTCCGCTGTCACGATTGTGGAGCCGACCGGCGTCGAAAACAGAATCGAAAGAACGATGCCCGTCCCTGCGCAGATTACCGAAATCACCGCCGAGCAGATAATCACGCTCCGGAAGCTCCTGAACACACGCATTGCCGATAATGCCGGGAAAATAATCAGTGCCGAGATCAGCAGAGAGCCGACCAGATTCATCGCCAGTACGATAATCATGGCGGTCACAACGGCGATGATGAAGTTGTAGAGATTGGCCTGTATACCGCTTGCCTGTGCGAAATTCTCGTCAAAGGTCACGGCAAAGATCTTGTTGTAGAACAGCAGGAAAATGCCCAGCACCACCACCGCCATGACCACGCAGAGCGTCACATCTGCCGGCCGCAGCGTCAGGATGGAGGTCGAGCCGAACAGTGTGCTGCATACATCGCCCGAAATATTGGACGAGGTCGGGAATACGTTCATCAGCATATAGCCGATGGCAAGCGCTCCCACCGAGATCATCGCCACGGCGGCATCGCCCTTGATCTTGGTATTCTGCCCTGTGCGCAGCAGCAGAATGGCGGACAGAAGTGTCACCGGCAGCACAATTGCCATCCGGTTGGTCAGTCCCGTAACCGCCGCCACAGCCATGGCACCGAATGCCACATGCGAAAGCCCGTCACCGATGAACGAAAACCGCTTGAGCACGAGCGTCACACCAAGCAGCGAGGAACACAGCGCAATCAGCAGCCCGACAATGAATGCATAGCGCACGAACGAGTAATTGACAAAATAATCCACCAGCGTTTCAAGACTGCTCATCTTCCACACCTCCTGCTGCAAGGAACGACTGCCCGACA
>JAFXOO010000068.1 GCA_017528675.1 Oscillospiraceae bacterium
ACCGTCCTCGACCGCATAGAGATCGGTCAGCACAGAGCTTGCTTTCGGGACAACGGTAATGTTGGCACCATACGTCTTGAGCTCCTGGTTGACCTTGTCACCGACATCGAGCATGACGCTGAGCATTGCAGAGGCAAGCGATGCGCCAAGTGCAATGGTAAAGGCAATCATGAGCATTTTCTTCCACTGACGGAGCAGCGTGCCCCGTATCATTCGCAAAGACATGGTACGCCCTCCTTACTTGAATTCCTTTTCGTATTCGAGCAGCCCCTCAACCGGTACATAGATACTGCCGTTGCTGATGGTATAGGGGATAACGATGGGGTTGCAGCCTCCCTTGAAGCCGATGGTGTTGATGTTCATCACGACATCGCAAAGGTTGCAGACGACCTGCCCGTCCTTCTCATAATAGCCTGTCTCTCCACAGATGTCGCAGGCATCCAGACCAATGCCATATGCGGAGGAATTCGGCTTTTTGATCACAATGAAGCGGATTTGCACATTGTTGTCCGAAACATAGGCAAACCGGTGCAGATGCCCGTCCTCCACCTGCTCAAAGCGCACCACAACATTGCCGTCCTCGACGAGGGCATCCTCAACCGGGGAGAGCTCAACCTCACGGTTCGCAATGGCCTTCAGCTCGGTCAGCCCAAGTACAGACATGGCCATACAGCTCAGAATGACAACAGACCACTGTCTGGCAGTACGGTGCTTCTTGCGGATCTTGCGGTGCTCTGCGGGATTATGATAGGGCTCGTTCGAGCGGTTGACAAGAATCAGCAGTATGATCGGAATGCATGCCGCTACTGCAATCGCCGCAAATGTGAACCAATTGTCATGATTGGACGAGAATTTCGCTATTTCAAAGAGAACGTGACTGGACGGTATCAGGCGCTTGGTCAGCAGAATGCGCAGAATCACCGAAACCTGCCGTGCAGTATGAACAAGCAGGATCAACGTCAGCATCACCAGGCTGACAGGCTCCCGAAGCCGCTGCATTCCCTGGCAGATCGCTGCCGAGATCAGCACAAGCACAAGCAAGCCGATAATTATGCCGATGGTTTTCAACAGAAAATTGGTCGAGAGAACGGATTTTTCCGTCAGCAGAATCACATAGGGATACGCAAGCACATCCGGCAACGCATAAAGAATCACCAACGCCGGAAGCAGCGACAGAAATGCCGGCGGGAGAATCTCACCCGCACGCTTCATCGGCTTCCGCAATGTCGTGAACACGAAGAACAGCACCAGAATGACCGCCGCCGCTGTGAAATTGCGCAAGTTCCACAGCGATGTGTCGATCAGTCGGGTGGCATTTTTCAGATATGCCATCACACCGGCTCCGAGGACGCCAAGCAACAACCCCAGCCAGGAAAGGCGTTTTCCGGACTTCTGGTATCGCTGCCGGGCATAGCCTGACGATGCACCGGTCACAATTGCCGCCATCAGGAGCGCTTCCCCGGTCATGATACAGTATTTTAACAAAGCGATAACCTCCAGTATTAGCTTAAACTAACTATCAGTTGCATGAATGCGCTGCCTTGTGACGGCAGCGCTCATGTTGATCTTAAGAAAGGAAACAGAAAACAAGATTATCGGCTTACCACTCCTGCGGAACGTAATCCCAGCCCTCATAGGTAACCTTGAGGTTGCCGTCCTTGAAGTACTCATCAAAGGATCCGCCAGGACCAGTCTCTGCATCGGTATGCAGCAGATAGCCGTTCTCCTCCGGGCTGTGGAAAGTGAACTCAATGCTGTAGGTATCAGCATCCGGGAGCTTGACATTGGCACCATAGTGCGGGCCGTCAGATGCGCTCATAACCATGAAAGAACCCTCAGCAGCAACATTGCCGGAGGAACCGGTTACCTTGTAATCCACAGTCATGTAAGGAACCCAGTCACCAACACCAAAGCCGAGATTGTTCTCCAGTGCGGAAACATCAGCCTCAAGGTGAATGTTGAAGTCCTCGGTGTTCTCGTTGCCGCCGGACATCGGAACAGGCTGGAAATATACAGCAGATACATTCAGGAAGCCAACTTCCTCGTCCTCAAAGATCGGATACTCGGTGAAGCCGGCTGCATCGCCCGGATCGAGAGCATCGGTCTTGACCTCAGCCTCGGTCTTCTCAGCCTCTGCCTCAGTCTCGGCCTCAGCCTGTGCTTCTGTCTGAGCGTCAGTTACCTCAGCAGCAGGAGAATCTGCGGTGCTGCTGGTGGTGCTACCGCCGCCGCATGCCGTCATAGAAAGTGCCATCGCAGCAATCACTGCAATGCCGATCAGTTTTTTGTCCATGATACATTACCTCCAATTCAGAATTGTGCATATTAAAATCTGCAAAGCAGATGTTATGCCGTAGTTTTCGCCTTTTTCGGCTTCGGAGCAAGTTCGGCTTCAAACTGCTCCTGGGTCTCGGTCAGGTAGTGGATACCCTCTGCAATGCTCAGCACCGCCGGAATCAGTGTCCAGCAGAATGCCACATACAGCAGCCCCTTGCCGTATTTACCGAGATAGAACTTATGGACGCCAAGTCCGCCCAGGACAATTGCCATCACGCCGGCTTCGTTCTTGCGCTTCTCCTTCCACCCCTGCATCGTGAAGATGAGCAGTGTGATGAGCAGCAGAATAAGCTGCGGAATCAATGTCTCAAAGCACGGATAAACACCCAGTACATCAAGTACATCATTGAACGGGATGAGTGCTTGCAGCCAATCCGGAGAGGTCATGTCAATGACATCGCCTTCAATCAGTTCCTTGATACCGGAACCGAGGAACGAGATGGACATGACAAACATCAGGATGCTTGTAGCAAGGAAGAACGGCCGCAGCGGAATCTTCACACTCAGGAAGCGGATTGCCAGGAACACGAACACCAGCACAACGCAGCCTGTCGCAAAGCCACCCCAGACGTAGCTGACACTCTCCGCACCGGAAAGCAGCGGCTGATAAAACAGGATGACCTCTGCGCCCTCACGGAATACCGCAAGGAAAGCAGTAAACGCCAGTGTGAAAACGCTTCCGGTCTCAGCAGATGCCTTGACCTGGTCACCGATGTACTTGTTCCATGCATCAGATTCAGCCTTGGATACCATCCAGTTGGATACATAAAACAGCACAAGCACTGCAAGCAGCGCAGTCACGCCCTCGATGATCTCCTGGTTGGCAGTATTTGCAAGCTTGAGCAGGCTCAGAAGCCATGCGCAGATAAAGCTTGCGGCAATGGCAAGAACGCTGCCGAGGTAAACATGCTTGAGTTTGCTCTTGTTGCCGGATTTTAC
>JAFXOO010000069.1 GCA_017528675.1 Oscillospiraceae bacterium
ATCAGTACCTCGACCTGACGCCCATTTCGATGAACGTCGATCTGCGCAATGCCCTGTCCAAGCAGAACATCCGTATCAACGTGCCTTCGAGATTTACCGTCGGCATTTCCACGGAGCCGGGCGTGATGCAGAATGCCGCCGAGCGTCTGCTTGGCCTGAAGCTGGCGGAAATCCAGGAGCTTGCGAGAGATATTATCTTCGGTCAGCTCCGTCTGATTATCGCCACGATGGACATTGAGGAAATCAACGCCGACCGTGACAAGTTCCTGATCGCCGTATCCAAGAATGTCGAAATCGAGCTGAAGAAGATCGGTCTGCGGCTCATCAACGTGAATGTTACCGATATTACGGACGAATCCGGCTACCTCGATGCCCTCGGTAAGGAAGCCGCCGCCAAGGCTGTCAACGATGCAAAGCGCAGCGTTGCCGAGAAGAACCGTGACGGTGAGATCGGTCAGGCCAATGCACAGCAGGAGCAGAGAGTCCAGGTTGCCGCTGCCAATGCAGCCGCCATCGAGGGTGAGAACGAGTCGAGAGTTGCCGTTGCCGAATCCGAGGCACTGCGCCGTGAGCGTGAGGCTGAGTCCCTGCGCCGTGCAACTGCCGCCGAGGCTGTTCAGCAGGCCAAGGCTAAGCAGGAAGCCTACACCGCCCAGCAGGAGGCTGAGCTGACCCGTGCCGAGCTCGAAAAGGCAACCCAGAAGGCCGACATCATCGTCAAGACCCAGATTGCCAAGGAGAAGGCTGAGATTGACGCCGAGGCCGAGGCTGAGGTCATCCGCCGCAAGGCCCGTGGTGAGGCCGATGCGATCTTCGCCCGCATGGAAGCTGAGGCAAAGGGTAACCAGGAGATCCTGACCCGTCAGGCAGAAGGTATGCGTGCAATTGTGGAAGCAGCCGGCGGCGATGCCAATGCAGCCGTAAAGCTCCTGATTGCCGAAAAGCTCGAAGATCTGGTAGCCATCCAGGTGGAGGCCATCAAGAACATCAAGATCGACAAGGTCACTGTCTGGGACAGCGGCCAGAATGCAGACGGTCAGACCTCCACTGCCGGCTTCCTGTCCGGCATGATGAAGGCAGTGCCGCCCCTGAACGAGCTGTTCCGGCAGGCAGGCATGGAGCTTCCGGAGCTCCTCGGCAAGGAGATTGACGAAGCCGAAGCCGAGAAGGCCGCACAGCATGCTGCCGAGCATGTGGATACCGAGATCGTGGAGTGATGCACTTCTTTTCAGCCCCCTCCCCACCGGGGAGGGGGTTACTATTTCGCAGGGGGTGAACCTGCAAAAGGAGGAATATCATGAAAAGAGCCTGGGACATGTTCTGGTTTCTGCTGACGCAGACCCCTCCGGTACATCTGATCTGGTGCGGGGTGCTGCTGGCCATTCTGCTGTTCCTGATCCTCATCCGCCGCCGGTGGAGCGTCTTTGAGGAGGATATCCGGCGCTATAAACGGCTCTGTCTGCTCCCGCTGCTCCTCACCACCGTCCACTATGTCATCTTTGTGGCAGGCGCTTCAGATTTTCTGCGGGATTACACGCCGCTGTATCTCATCGCCCTGCTGCCGCTGGTGCTGCTGCTCTGCGCCGGGTATGACAAAGGCTTCCGCATCTTCGCACCGATCATAGGCGTGATGGCCGTTGTGTTCGCACTGCGGTTCTGTACCATGGAAACAAACCCGCACAATTTCACCCGCCAGAGCTACACCCGCTCCTTCCATTCGTTCGTGCAGGAAATGGACCGCAGCTATGTCCTGAAGGAATGGAAAGAAATAGATTTCCAGGCACTCGAAACCAAGTACATGCCTCTTGTGGAAGCAGCGGAACAGGCGAAGGATCCCGCCGCTTTTGCGGACGCCGTCACCATGTTCTGCAACGAGCTGCACGACGGACATGTCAGTGTCCGTTTTGATTACGATGAAACAGCTTATCACTCTGCTTTTCAGGTCCCGGATTACGGACTTGCGATGATAAGGCTTGACAGCGGCGAGGTCATCGCCGTCTGTACGGAACCGGAGGTCAACCGGCTCGGCATTGAGGACGGCACCGTCATCACCCGCTGGAACGGCAAGCCGGTTCCAGAGGCAGCAGAGGACGTTCCGGATTACGGCATTCCCGTGAAGGCCAATGCCGACCGGCTCGTGTGGATTGATCTCTCAGCGACCGGCGGCGATACCGCAGAGGTCACATTCCTGGACAAGGCAGGCACCGAACAGACTGTCTCCCTCTCCGCAAGAGAGGACGAACACACGCTCGGTGAGGCCTGCGATGCGTTTTCGCATTCCACCGGCAGCATGCGTGAGCTGCTCTCTGAGAATTACAGCACGAAGATGCTTGACGAAAAATGCGGCTATCTCCTGCTCGCTACCGAGACAACCATGAACCCGCTGCGGGACAGCCTCACGACGTATACCGGCTCCTGCCCCTGGGCAAAGAAGATGTTCCGTGAGAAGCTCCGCAGCCTGAAAGCGGCAGGCATGGAGTATCTTGTCATTGACCTGCGGAACAACATGGGCGGCTTTGGCGAGGTGGGCTATGCGCTCTGTGAGCTGCTGACGGACGAGGATTTCTATGCCTCCGGCACCGGCTGCCGCAGGAACGGCAGCTACATCCGTATTTCCGAAAGCCGGATCTGCGGCGACGGTGAATTCGCTGATCTGCCTGTAGTGGCACTGACCAATTACAACTGCATCAGCGCCGGCGACAGCACAGCCCTGTGCCTTTCCAGGCTGCCGAACGTCACCCTTGCCGGCATCACCGACCCGAACGGCAGCGGCCAGATGACCGGCGGATGCTGTGCGCTCTCCGGGGCGGTCGTCAGCGTCAATTATCCCATCATCCTGACGCTCAACGAGCAGGGTGAGCCGGACATCGACCCCCGTGCCGACCGGATCAGCCGCAATCCTGTAGAAGTCCGGATTCCGTTTGATTACGATGCAGCGATGCAGATGTTCCATGACAAGGAAGATTACGAGCTTGCATGGGCCGTGGCATATCTTGAAGGGAAGTAACGCCCCTGACCAATGCCGTCGCACCGGGGAACGCCCCTGCGCCCTGATCGGGGCTGCCGCCCCGAACCCTGCAATACCGCTCAGACTGAAGCCCCTTCCATCCGGAAGGGGCTTCTTCGTTCTGTTTGACTCAGGTGATCTGATAGAGCCGGTTGCCGCCGTCACGCTTGGCGGCATGGAGCGCTTCATCAAGCTTCTTCAGTACATCATTGACAGTGAGGTTTTCATTCGGCAGGACATGCCACAGGCTGCCGGATACGTTGCTCCGCAGCGAAATACCGCCTGCATCAATCATTGTGCCGATGCTCTGGCGAATCTGCTCGGCAAGGCTCTGTGCCTGCATATCACTGATGGAATCGCTGAACAGCAGACAGAACTCGGCACCGTGAACATTGAAGATCTCTGCCGTGTTCCCGTACTGCTCCCGCAGACGCTCTGCAATACATGCCAGATATTCATCGCCGGTCTCATAGCCGTATGTATCGTTGATTGCCTTGAAATTGTCAACATCAAATACCGCAATGTTGAACCGGCTTTTTCCGATGCTCCTTTCCAGTCTGCTTTCCAGCGCATAACGGTTCTGCATGCCGGTGAGGATGTTCATGAGGGCTGCATCCTCCATCTTCTGACGGGAGCGGTCGAGCCGTACAGAAGCCTCCTCCAGCTCCTCGCTCTGACGCTCGATCTCGTCATTGGCGGCAAGCGCCCTGCGGCTTGCAATCACCATCCCGACAACACCGAGCAGTGCCAGCAGAATCAGAACCGCCTGAGAAATGCCGTGCAGAATAGAGGAACGGCGCACATTCTTCTCCGCCTGGTCAGTGCCGATCTCGATGGTGGCATCAAGCATCTCAGCCGCACACACCTGCAACGGCGAGAGCTCCTGCGCATAGATGGCACGGGCCATCTCAGAGCCCGCAACGGGCAGCACATTACGCACCTCGTTGATCTTCTTGCGGTAGGCAGCAATGCTCAGGCTCGCCTGCTGATAGCGGCGCTCCTCCAGTTCCGAACGGCCGGGGAGTGCGTTATAGCGCCCTTCCCACTGGAACAGCTCCTGGAAGCCCTGTTCAATATTGTCGAAAATATCCGTTCCGGTGTTGTTTTGCATGCCCGCCACGAGCATCAGCACATTGTCGTCAATCGTGGAAAGGCAGTCATTCATGCCGCTCAGATACTCCACGGAGCTGATATTCCGGTCATAAATCCGGCGGCTGTTGACATACACCAGATTTTCAATCACCAGATTGAGGATGCAGAATGCAACCAGCAGAATGCCGGCAAAGGTATATACCCGGCTGATCTTGTTCTTTTTCATTGCGCTACCTCCTTAATCTGTGAAAGCGGGCCTGTCCACAATCGGATTCAGCAGCCACTGGATGTCGGCATCGTTCAGATTGGCAGCGTTAACATAGGTCGCACCGGTATCGACAATCGAAGGAACAGCCGTTCCGTCAATCAGCTTCTTGGCATAACGAACGCCGAGATAGCCCATGTTATAGGGGTTCTGGGTCATGACACCATCCAGCACACCGTGCGTGATATAGATGTCCGCTCCCTGGAAATAATCAAATCCCACCAGTGTGATCTGATCGGCAAGCCCCAGCTCCTCAATGGCCTGGCAGGCGCCGACCGTACCCGGCTGGTTGGTGGCATACACGAGCTTCAGGTCAGGGTGCTCCTCGATGAGCTGCTTGGTGCCCTCCTTGGAGCGCTCAATATCGCCCTCGCAGTACTTGACATCCACGACGCTGATCTCCGGATAGCCATCGGAATCCACGACATTGCCGTCAAGCTCAGTGACAAAACCGCCCATGCGCTCCTTGGCGGTCTGGGCATCGGCCTTGTGGCAGATGACGCCTACCTCACCTTTGGCATGGAGCAGTTCTGCTGCCTCACGGGCTGCAATGGCACCGGCAGAAAGATTCTGGGTGCTGACGCAGACCGCACGGCCCGCATAGCTGACATCGGAGTCGATCGTGAGCACGGGTATCCCCTGTAAATTCGCATCCCGCAGGACATTGTTGAGCGCATCGGTATCAAGCGGCGCAACCACAATCGCATCCGCACCTGCCGCAATGGCATCCTGAATCATTTTGATCTGCACATCGAGATCCGCCTCGGTTTCCGGAGCTTCATAATAGACATTCAGCCCCATTTCCTCACCGGCATCCACGGCGCCCCATCTTGTCGTATCCCAATAGCTGTCCTTGCTTTTGCAGATGACATAGATGTCCGGCTGCTCCGCCTTCTGCTGTGCGCTGCATCCCGGAAGCAATCCTGCAAGCAGCACACCCGCTATGACAGCGGCGATTTTTCTGTTCATACTACGTTCCTCCTTGGGTCAATGACCTATATTGTCAGCGCCGGATGACGTTCTTCCGGCGGCTGCGTGATACGGAATGAGCCTGTCGGTACCATTCTTACAGATACACTTCTTTATTATACCATAGTTTTTCCATAAATGCAAGCGGTAATTGCACAATTTGCACGGAAAAAGCAGTTCCCGTCTTGACAGCAGCCATCATATCCATTATAATAAGGATAATCAAAAAGGAGGAGTGCAGTATGCCGGAATATCAGGATATTTATGACATTCACAGACAAAAGACAGGCAAAACCATTCTCCGTGGCACACACCGTGCACCGGGAGAGTACATTCTTGTCATCCACCTGCTGCTGTTCGATGAGCAGGGGCGCTTTCTGGTGCAGCGCCGTGTGGACAACAAGGCCACATGGCCGGGCATGTGGGACATTTCGCTCGGCGGACTGGCGCAGAGCGGCGATGACAG
>JAFXOO010000070.1 GCA_017528675.1 Oscillospiraceae bacterium
GAACGCCCGGAAAGAACTGGAACGAGCTTGTCACAAGATAATAGGTCTCCCCGACCCGGCAGATACTCGGATCCGGGAAGAAGCCAGGAATCACCGGATTTCGGTATTTCATCGTTTTTCCTCCATCGTGTTCTCTCTCAGGAACGGTAGGGGCTTTCGATCTGCTCTGCCTTTGCGACAGCCTCATCAAGCGTCATGCCGGCAAATTCCTGCGCACGGAACAGTCTGCCGGACGTCCCGTCATTGACAAATGCACCGACCACCACGCCGGGAATGGCAGACTCCGGCGCATTCGGTGCCTTCGGGCCGCCCAGGTCTGTACGGCACCATCCGGGATCCGCCAGCGAGATGATGACATCTGTCCCTTGCAGTTTGCTTCCCAGATCAATGGTCACTTTGTCAAGTGCTGCCTTACTTGCGGAATAGCCCGCCTGCTCAGGTTCAAGTGCAATACCGCTTGTGGTATTCACAATTCTGCCGAAACTACGCTCAATCATACCCGGCAGGAAATGATAACAAATCTGCATCGGGGCAATGGTATTGATCGCAAAGCTGACCGGGAAATCTGCAAGCGGCGTCTGAAGGTACTCTACCCGATAGCCGATCTGGAGACCTGCGTTATTCAGAACCACGTCCACCTGCTTGCCGGTTGCGTCAATCTCCGAGAGCATTGCAGCAACGGATGCCGTATCCGAAAGCTCCGCTTCTACCGAAATCGCTTCCACGCCCAAGGCACGAACCTCCCCGGCAAGGGAAGCTGTCCCCTCCTTCTTTCTGCTGTGGAGAATCAGATTGCAGCCCTGCTGTGCCATACATACGGCTGCCAGTCTGCCAAGACCTCTGCTTGCTCCTGTGATAAGAACCCATTTTCCGCTTAAATTTGTCATAATAACGCTCCTTTGCTATTAAAATCAGAAGTGCTGATTTAAGTATAGCATATCTTCTTTGGAAATGCAACTGTTTTCTGAAAAAGCAACACAAGAGCCGGCAGTACCCGCTGCCGGCTCCTATATCCCATACTATATCATCAAAAAGAATGCGCTTAATCCTGGTGCTCGTGGAAGAAGATCGGAAGGGTGTCATAGACATACCATCTGACGAAACCCCACCAGTGCGTCTTGTCGGGTGCTACGAGGAAGTAGCTGTTGTTCTGCGAAAGATCGGTGCCCCACTTGAATTTGCTGTTCTTGTGCATTTCTTCAAACTGCGGCTTCATGTTCGGATAAGCTAAATCTTCAGAGCCGGTGGATGCGATGATGAAGAATTCATCATCCTTCAGACCGATGCGGTCAATCTCATCTGCGATGGTCTGGGACTTGGTAAATCCGGAGTTGGCCTCCCAGTTGTCGCCCGAAAGCGGCATCCAGTATGCGCAGATCTCCATGCCGCCGTGCACGATGCCTGCCCATGTGGAAGCAGAGCCCATCGAGAATCCACCGTAGCCTCTGTGGAATCTTGTTGCCTTGAGGTTTGCCTCGGATACATCGCCCTCGGCATAGGTGGAGTACTTCTTCTCGATCGCCGGGATCAGGTACTGCCGCCATTCCTTGTAGAACGTCTGCGCAGTGCATTTGTTGAAGTTTGGGGTTACCACGATCAGCGGCTCAATCTCGCCGTTCAGGATCGCATTGTCGAGGATGTTGTTGAGCTTGAACTCCTCGAAGATGACCTTCTCATTCTCGCCGCCGCCGTGCATCAGATACAGGATGTTATACTTCTTGGAAGAATCATATCCCGGAGGTGTGTAGACGAGGCAGGTGTTGTCGCCGCTGCCGATGTTGTAGTACTCACGGGTTACCTTACCGCCGTTGGCAACGGCCTGTGTGTAATCCTTGCCCGCCGGGGACTCGTGGTAGGTGATATTGGAGGGATAGACATAATTGCTCTTGGGAGGCTCCGGCTTTTCCGCTACCGGGAACTTGTCGATCACGCCGTGGATAAACTGCTGGAGAGCCACCAGATCTGCGGTATCGACTGTACCGCTCTGATCCACATCGGCATCCTTCTCTGCGGCTGCATCCTTAAAGCCCTTGAGCACGCCCGCCTTGGCAAGTGCAAGGTCAAAAATATCAATGATTCCGTCGAAGTTCACATCACCAACCGCCAGTGTCATGGGCTTTTCGGCACCTGCAATCTCCGTGCCGGCGGGAGCGCCGATTGCATCGTCAACATAGAAATTATTCTTGCTCTCTGCGGTCTCAACGTAGATCACCAGGTTGGTGGCACCTGCCGGAATCTCATACTCCGGATTGGCAAGCTGTACCCACTGACCCTTGGAAGCAGTACCCTCTGCAATGCTGTTATAGTAGGTCTCACCGTCAGAGCCCTTGTACTGTAGCTTCATGTAGAAGGTATCCGTCGCATCGCCCTCGTTGAACATCACGTTGGTGCTGAAGCTGTACTTCTCGCCGGCCTTGAATGCATTGCCAAGGTTCTTGTAGGCACCGTTCCAGGCTGCTTCACGGCCTGTCACATACAGGGACTTGCTGCCCTCGAACTTCTCGGAGGCGGTGGCTTCCACGGAGGCGGAACCTCTGCCTGCCCAGCCGTTCAGGCGGCTCTCGAAAGTATCGTGGTAGAAGTAGCCGTTCGGATCTTCCTCAATTACCTGCGGAACATTCCAGTCAGCACGGGAATAATCAAAGTAATCGAAATCTGCATACCCGCCGGTGCTCTTGGTCGGATAGCTGTACAGTGCACTGCGGTAGCCGGTGAACAGCTTCAGATCATAGGTCATGCTGATCGTGTCACCGATTGCCGTCCAGTTGCTGCCGTCGGTAGAATAGGAGAAGCTTACCTTGTCGATGTTGTTCGATACGTTGTAGTTTCCGTCTACGGTGTTGAAGTTGAAGTTCGCCCTGAGGTACACAACATCGCCGGAGAGCGGAACCTGTGTGACAATCTTGTCGCTGCTGTCCACAACATTCTTATTGTTGCCGTAGCCGCCGTTTCTGGACATGTAAATATACTTGCTTCCGTTGTCGTCCACACGGACACCGACGTTGCCGTAGTTGAACTGGAAGGCAGACAGACCGGCATAGTCACCGGGCTTCATACCCTTTGTATCAAGGCAGACAGACGAGGTACAGGAGGGTCCCTCGGTACGCATTGTCAGCGTATTGCGGGCGAACATGATGTTCGAGGCAATGTGCTCGTTGTGCAGGCGGAGATAGCCGTCACGCTCGGTCACAGACCATGCCTTGTTATCCGGGTTGTGATTCCACTGCCATTCAAGCTGGAGCTTATTGGCGCCATAGCTGAAATCATCACTCTTTGCAAGAACCGCACCTCTGTAATCGGTGTCAAACGTCAGGGTGGTCGGTGCCTTTCCGTTGACGCCCATCATCGGCCAGTCATTCTGGAAGTTCACGGGAACCAGAACCGGAATCCGGCCCACGCTGCCGTGATCCTGGAACAGGACACCATACCACTTGCCGTCCGGCGTATCTACAATACCGCCCTGTGCAACACCGGAGCCATAGGTACCAAGTCCGGACTCCAGAACAGTCTTGCCCTCGTAGGGGCCTTCAATATTCTTGCTGCGGTAGCAGAGCTCGATTCTCGGATGACCGCTCGGCCAAGCAATGATGAATACATAGTAGTAATCACCGATCTTCTGGATATGGGAGCCTTCGCCAGCGAGATTATCCAGACCCGTTTTGAAAATGGTCTTTTCCAGACCGCCCTGCTTGAAACCGGTCATCTCAGCATTGAGCTCCTTGATCTTGATCTCACCGCCGCCGCCGTATACAAGGTAATTCCGGCCGTTGTCATCAAGCATCATGGAGGCATCGTGGTACATACCATTGAGTTCGCTTCTGGTCCAGGTGCCGTTTTCGATGTCGGTGGTCTTGTAAATGTAGGACTTATTGGAGCCATAGCTGCCGAAGAAGGCGTAGAACACGCCGTCCTTATAGCGCAGACTGGTCGCCCACTGGCCATGTGCGTAATCATGCTTGCCGTTCGAGAGATTCTGGACATCGCCGTCCGCATAGGTGTCATAGACATAGTTGCAGATCTCCCAGGACACCAGGTCATTGGACTTCATGATCGGCGCACCCGGCGAGAAGTACATGGTCGTGCTCACCATGTAATAGGTATCACCAACACGGATGATATCAGGATCCGGTACATCCGCCCAGATAAACGGGTTCGCAACAGTCGTCTGCGCCGCAGAAGCCGTGAATGCAGCCGTTGGCACATTCACGCCCGCTGCAAGCATGGCCACGGAAAGCAGGCCTGCCGACAGCCTCCTGAATAAACGTTTTTTCATACACGATTCCTCCCATCATATTAGCTGCTGAATGCTTCTATCACGGTTATCCGCCCATTTGCAGAGTTGTTCTCTGTATTGTTATGTTTTCTTCATAAATTATACATGATTATCAGGACAAATGCAACTCACAATTTGCAGATTAGGTGGATTTAGTGACACAATTATACGAACATTTCTGGATTTTTTGATACAAAAGTACGGATATGTTCAGCAGAGACAATACATATCCGGGGAATAGCATCCCGTTTCTGATAAAATTTATAAATTGTTCATTGCTTTGCCGGACTTCACATGCTATAATAATGGTAGTAGTAACAGAATTTATCCTTATTCAGCGAAGGGAGGTACGACACGATGAATCCGCATCACCCCAAAGAGCTTCATCAGATTTCCATCACCTTTGCACGGCTTGCGATTGCGCTCGCCAATGACTACGAAAGCATCTTTGTCATCAACGCTGAAAATCACAGCTATATGGAATATACCAATGACCCCAGGAACATGACGCTGACAGAACGCTCCTCCGGCTCTGATTTCTTTGCAGATGCTGTGCGCAATACCCGGAATCATGTTCATCCGGAGGATCAGGAGCGATGCCTCAGAGTACTCAGCCGGGAGTATATGCTCGATGAGCTCGACAGGGAGAAGGCATTTTCACTGCGGTATCGTCTGATCGTCAACGGAGAGCCGAAGTATTATTACCTCAAGACTGTCCGGGGCAGCGGAGCAGACAGGCAGTATATCATGATCGGCGTGAAGAATATTGATGAGCAGACACGCAAGGAAATTGCCGCCGCAGCGGAAAGCCGCAAGCTGGCTGAAATATCCAGTCTGCTGGCACGCCGGTATGAGGTCATTTATCAGGTCAATGTCCAGACAGGCGAGTACATCGAATATACTACAAGCGAAAAATATGCCCGCCTCAACATCCGGAAAAAAGGAAACGATTTTTTCAGAGAATGCCAGATCAACATCCAGAAGGATATCTACCACGAAGATCGTCCCATGATGTCCAGGGCGATGGAACGTGAACAGTTTCTCTGTGCGTTGCAGGAGAACGGTTCCACATCGCTGAATTACCGCCTGATTCTGGACGGTGAGCCGCAGTATGTCACGCTGTTCGCCGTGCGTTCAACGGATGACGGAGATCACATCATCATCGCCGTTGCCAATGTCGATGCCGCCAAGCGCCGTGAAATGGCGTACCAGAAAGCACTCGGCAGTGCCATGGATCTGGCGCAGAGGGATGCCCTCACCGGCGTCAGGAACAAGCACGCCTATGTGCAGGCCGAGCTTGAAATGGACACCAGAATTGCAGCAAAGCGCAATCCGATGTTTGCGGTTGTGGTATGCGATATCAACGGTCTCAAGCAGGTCAATGACACAGAGGGGCACAGCGCCGGGGATGCTTTCATCCGCCATGCAAGTGAAATGATCTCCGAAACCTTCACAGAGAGCGAAGTCTACCGGATCGGCGGAGATGAATTTGCCGTTCTGCTGGTGGAGAATGACTTTGAACAGCGGGAAGCACTGATGTATGAGCTTTACACATTGCAATCCCGGAACCGGCGC
>JAFXOO010000071.1 GCA_017528675.1 Oscillospiraceae bacterium
GACCATGCCGCAAAGGCATCCAGCTCCTGGGCGGATAATTCCGTCAAGCTCGACCTGCCCAAGACGAAATTTGTCGGCTATACCAGGAATGAGGTGCCGGCAAAGGTGCTTGCCATCCTTCAGGACGGCGAGATGACCGGAAGCTTGGCAGAGGGCGCCAGAGCCGTTGTTGTGCTCGATGAATCGCCCTATTATGCAGAATCCGGTGGTCAGGTATCTGACCACGGCAAGATGTTCACCCCGGACGGCTTCTTCAGAGTCGAGTCCGTCACCAAGGACGAGGACGGCCACTACCTGCATTTCGGTGAGATGAAGCAGGGCACGCTTTCCGTGGGCGAGACTGTCACGGCAAAGTACTGCACCAAGTTCCGCAGCAAGGTGATGCGCAATCACACCGCAGCCCACCTGCTCCAGGCAGCACTCCGCCAGGTGCTCGGTGACCATGTACACCAGGCAGGCCAGCTCGTCAATGACAAGGCATGTCGCTTCGACTTCTCGCACTTCTCCGCCATGACCGCAGAGGAAATCGCCAGGGTCGAGCAGCTTGTGAACGAGTGGATTCTGTCGGCAATTCCGGTCGAGGTCAATGAAATGCCCATCGACGAGGCAAGAAAGCTCGGTGCGATGGCACTCTTTGGCGAGAAGTACGGCGACATCGTGCGTGTTGTCAAGGCAGGCGAGGTTTCCGTGGAATTCTGCGGCGGTACCCATGTACCGAATACCGCCAATATCGGGCTGTTCCGCATTGTTTCCGAGAGCTCCGTGGCATCCGGCGTGCGCCGTATCGAGGCTGTGACCGGTTCCGGCGTGCTCGAACTGCTGGGTTCCCTGCAAGAGACAGTGAACGAGAGCGCAAGGGCGCTCAAGCTGAACAATACCGCTGAGCTGCCGGCAAAGTGCGCTGCACTGACCGCCCAGCTCCGTGAGACGGAAAAGACTGTCGAGAGCCTGCGCCAGAAGCTGGCAGGCAGTGCCCTCGATGATATCGTGAAGAATGCAAAGACCGTCTGCGGCGTGCAGGTGATCGGTGCGGCCGTTGAGGGTGCCGGTGCGGACATGCTGCGCAAGATGGGCGACCAGATCAAGGGCGGCGATGCGCCGGTCATCGCCGTGCTCGCAGGTGTCGGCGGCGAAAAGGGTCAGCTCTACTGCACCGCCAACAAGGCAGCCCTCGACAAGGGTGCCCATGCCGGCAAGATCGTCCAGAAAATGGCGGCACTGACCGGCGGCAAGGGCGGCGGCAGACCGGATTCCGCAATGGCGGGCATCGGTGACCAGAGCAAGGTCAAGGATGCGCTCGCACAGCTTGAAGCGGTTGTAGCGGAGTTCATCAAGTAATACGATTAGGCTGAAACGCCAAAAATAAGCTCTGTGCCGTCTGGTGCAAGGGGGTACAGGGACGCAATGCTAACAACTTAGCAGAATAAAACCTGCGGGTGCAGGGCGGTCACCGCCCTGCCGAGGGTGGTTTAGGAGGGGCGATAAGCAGGCAGCCCAAATCTTTGATTTGGTGCTGATCGCTTATGCAAAGCTCAGCCCCTCCTGAGTC
>JAFXOO010000072.1 GCA_017528675.1 Oscillospiraceae bacterium
AAAAGTTTGTGAAAAAACACTTGCAATATTTTTAAATTTGTAGTATGATAGATAGTGTATTGGTATTGGTTTAGGAGGCAAGATGATGAGGCTGATATCCATTGTTGTGCCATGCTATAACGAGGAGGAAGTGCTCCCGCTGTTCTATGAGGAGATCCAGAAGACCATGCAGCAGATGCGTGAGGAGCATTCCGACCTGAGCTTTGAGCTCCTGTTCATCGACGATGGCTCAAAGGACAAGACGCTGGCACTCCTGCGGGACATGGCACTGCGGGATGAACGGGTGCGTTATATCTCGTTCTCCCGCAATTTCGGAAAGGAAGCCGGGATGTATGCCGGGCTTGAGCATTCCCGTGGGGATTATGTCGTGGTTATGGATGCTGACCTGCAACATCCGCCGGCATTCCTGCCGAAAATGTATAATTATGTCAAGGATGGCGAGTACGACTGTGCGACGACACGCCGGGTGAGCCGTGAGGGCGAGTCCAGGCTGCGCTCTTTCTTTGCAAGGCTGTTCTATAAGATCATGAACCGCATCTCCCAGACGGAGATTGTGGACGGCGCACAGGATTTCCGGTTCATGTCCCGCCAGATGGTCAATGCCATCCTGGAGATGCGGGAGTACAACCGGTTTTCCAAGGGCATCTTCAGTTGGGTGGGCTTCCGTACCCGTTACATTGAATATGAGAATGTCGAACGGCCGGCCGGAACCTCGTCCTGGTCATTCTGGGGACTGTTCCGGTATTCGCTTGAGGGGATTTTTGCGTTCTCCACAGCACCGCTGACGGCGGCAACGTATATGGGCGTGCTCATCATGTTCATTGCGCTGGTCGCACTGATCGTTCTGATTGTCAAGGCGATTATCGTGCCTGATCCGGATCTGCGCTTCCTGGCGGGAATCTTTGTACTGTGCTTGCTCAGCGGACTTCAGCTTTTCTGCACCGGCATGGTCGGGCACTACCTGTCCAAGACCTATCTGGAGGTCAAGCACCGTCCCATTTACCTGACCCGTGAAACTGAGGAGACGTACCGTCGTAAAATGGAGGATTGCCTGTGAGCAGCCGTGCAAAGCTTCTGGTCTCGGTTCTGTTCATTGCCGTTATCATTCTGTGCATTGGCCTGACCCGGTTCTATTTCGATGTCACGAAAAATACCGGCAATACCGGCACAGATCATAAGGTGGAGCGGATTGTGCGGACATTCGGCAACCGTCGTGTGTTCCAGAGCGCCAATGGATTCTGCGGCGTGCTCGATGAGAATGATGCTGTCATCATCGAGCCGGAGTGGATGGAAATTCAGGATGTCACCGACAGACTGGTGGTTGTTTCCAAGCGCATCAATGACCAGGTGCTCATCGGCGGCATTGACTATGAGGAAAACGTCGTACTTCCGTTTGTGTACCGTTCGCTCGCATCTATCGGCGGCGGCTACCGTGTGGGCATTGTGGCAGAAGACGACACCTGCATTATCTATAACAGCGACTACCGTCCCGCATTCTTCCGGAGCTATGACAGCGTGGCGTATGACAAAGAGATTCTCCGGCTCAGTGTGGGTGAGGATGAATTTACCTATTATGTGGGGGATGACGTCCCCGTGCTGCGGGATGCAAGGCTTTCCTGCGACATCGGCGGAAAAATCCTGCAATGGCGTGTCGGAAACCAGGTGTTCCTGAGCGATCTGAAAGAGGCAGACCTCCGGCGCATGGACTACTGCGTGGAGCAGTATATGGACATGCTGATCCGGAACGACTTTACCGACCTGATTCAGATCGCCAGCGGTGACTATCTCACACCGCTGACAAGACCCGGCAGCTTTACAGGGCTGCAAATCCGGCAAGCTGACGGATTTTCCCTCAATAAGGATGAGAAGGAAAAGGATGTCTATGTCTTTTCCTTCACACTCGACTGCCGGCCGGAAAAAGCCGGGGGAGAAATCCCGGCGCAGACGGTTGCCGTGCAGCTTTCGTTCCGCAGGAATGCGGAAAACAGCATGATACTGACTTCAGCGGGTCTGGATTACCGGAGTGCAGAACAGCCTGCGCCGACTGAAGCAGATCAGGAATAACGGACAAGGCGTCCGGTACCCTGCAGCAGACTTCCGTGCCTTCTGCAGCGGGCAGTTCAGGCACGGAGAAACGAGGCGGCTATATGTCAAAAAAAGTGGCAGTCATTATGGGCAGCGACAGCGATTTCCCGGTTGTGAAGGCGGCAGTAGAAAAGCTCAGATCCTTCGGTGTACCGTATGAAGTGCATGTCATGTCCGCACATCGTACACCGGATGCAGCAGCGGATTTTTCCAAGCATGCAGCGGAAAACGGCTTTGGTGTCATCATCGCTGCGGCAGG
>JAFXOO010000073.1 GCA_017528675.1 Oscillospiraceae bacterium
GCGATCAGCAGCTTCCACCGGGTTTGTTCGTCTGTCAGAAGCTGTAGAAGCAGCTTGATTATGGCTGTCTTGATTTGATCACCCCCAATAAAAAAGAGCCGCACGAAGCGGCTCTATCACGATTACATATTCTGTTCGGACATTTCGTCCACAACGTTTTCTTCTTCCAAGAGTTCAACTTGCCGTAAACAGAATGCCTTTAGTTCCGGTATATCTCCGGTAATTGTTTCCCATAAAGAATTTGAGTCAACCTTGCCATAAGTATGAGCAACTATATTTCGAAGTCCTCGTACTGCTCGCCACGGTATTTCGTCGCTTGTTGCATCTCGGAAATCTTCTGTCAGCTTTCCAGCAAGTTCTCCAATCTGAAGCACACACATTGCAACAGCATTTCTGTATACAGAGTTTGTATCCAGTGTTTCAACATATTGTTTGCTTCTTCGATCTGATCTGCATAGTCCAGCATGTGAAGTAAGAGCTGTCGATTTGTGCTACCCATAAATCAAAACCTCCTCATCATGAATTTCATCTAAAAATTCATCATCCAAACTGCCGGTCGTCAGCAAATCAATATTCTTACCAAGATGATCAAGTAAATCAAGACGGAAACCGCTCAACGCGAACATTCCCTTAATCGCACCCTTATCAACACGGAGATCCACATCACTCTCAGGCGATGCCGTACCTCTTGCATAGGAGCCAAACAAGTAAATACGTTCGGCACCATATCTTTTGGCAATAGGCGCCACGATCTGTCGAATTTCATCAATGGAGTAAACCTTGCTGTTCATAACATCGCCCCCTTTCATATTCAGTATACCACATTTCCTGAAAAAAAGCAAGTTTTTTATCTTCCCCCAGCCTTCCCGAACAGCGCCGCCTTATGCGCCGGCGCCATGACCTGCAATAAATACCGCTCATTCCCGCACCGGAACAGGCACGTTCCACGCTCCGAACGCCCGATGAGCCGGTACTCCGGTGTCGTGATCTGGAGCGCATCCATGAAGTCTGCCGGTGAGATATTGCCCGGATGAAAGAAGAAGCTGTAGCACGGAATGCTGAACAGCGGCTTCGTGAACTCCCGGATCTCTGGCAGGAGGAAGTCCTCCACATTCTGGCTTGCCAGCACAAAGGCTGATTCCTTCTTCCGCACTCGCTTCATACCGGTGCGAATGTACTCGATAGCGGTCAGATTCGTGAGGAACAAATACAGCTCATCTATCGCTGCGACGGTGTTGCCCCGGAACAAAAGCTGGTTGCTCATGTACGAGAGAATATTGAAAAGCAGCGTATCCTTGAGCTTTTTGTTGGTGTCCATCAGCCCCTTCACGCCGAAGCATACAAAATCTGCATCCCGGATATTGGTATGCCCATCGAAATATTTCGCCTCCGCACCCCTGCACATCGAATGCAGACCGAGGCAGACATTTTGCAGCATTTCCTCGGTGTACAGCGTTTTCTGTGCCGGATCAAATGCCATGAATTCCTTCTCTGTCAGCTCATAGAGGTCGGACATCATAGGGTAATCCGCCGCCGTCAGCCCGCTGAAATCCGTGGTATCCGTGATGCCGAAACGGGCATACAGCTTGATGAGCATGATCTCGATGGTGTCGATCTCCTGGTCGGTGAAGTCCTTGTAGCTGCGAAAAAAATCCTTGAGATAACTGATGTGCTGGCTCAGGCGGGTGACCTTGCGGAAGGTCTCCGGCTCCTCAGCACTGCGCTCACCGTCGCCCCACGACTTCGGTTCAAGCGGATTGATCATAAATTCGCCGCTCATCATGTCAATGTAGGTGCCGCCGAGCTGTTCGCAGAGGTCACGGTACTCATCCTCCGGGTCAAGGCAGATGATGCTTTTGCCGGATTCCCGCAGATTTCAGAGCAGCAGCTTCATGAGGTAGCTCTTGCCCTGACCGGAATTGCCGAGGATCAGCATGTTGCTGTTGGTTTTATCATCCGTCCGCTTGTCGAAATCCACCACCAGACTGCTGCCGTACTTGTCCCTGCCGAGGTAGAAGCCCTGCGCATCCGTCTTGCCGGAGTAGTTCAGCGGATAGAGATTCGCCGCCGCCGATGCCGGAATGATGCGCTCAAACTGCACCCCGAACCGGTTCGTTCCGGTCAGCAGCACGGACAGAAAGCCGTCCTTCTGTCGGAGCAGCAGTCGGTCAACGTTGATCCTCGCACGGGTGAGCTCCATCTGGATCTCCGCCTGCAATTCATGCAGCCGGTCAAGGTCGGGTGCTTTCAGCTCGATGAACACCGCCGTATGCAGCAGCGGCTCTTTGTTCCGGCGCAGCTCTGCCATCAGCTCGACCGTGTCGTGGATGTTCTCCTCCGCCTTGACATTCTCGGTCACGTCGTCCGTGGTCGTGAGCAGATGATTCTTCCGCATGGCTTGCTGTAAGATCTTCCGCTGCTCCATGCTCGTCACAAGCCGGTTGTAGATCCGCAGCGTCACATGATCCCGGTCGGCAAGGTGCGACAGGATCGCCTGTTCCTCGGTGGTCGGCGGATACTCCGTCACCGCCCAGCAGGAGCGATAGCTGTTGCCGCAGATATAGTGGTCGGCAAAAAAGCGGATCTCATGCGGCACCGCCCGGTCAAAGAAGTCCTGCGCCCGCTGTATTTCGATCTGCTCCGGTGTCAGTTCTTTTCGTTTAAACAGCATCCTTCTCCTCCTTTTGCAGATAATCGGCGCCCTCCACATCCGGGATGCATTCGCCGGAAATGCTCGTGCCGAAGTACAGCGCTATCATTCGTTTCAGCTCAGGCTTTGTCAGGCGGTGCGCCATAAAGCCGTAGTCGGCAATGCTTTTGGACACCCGTCCGAGCTGCGAAAAGACCTGCTCCTCTTTCTCTTTTCGGAACCGCACCGCAAAGAGGAACTGCCGTGCAGAGGACAATTCAAGCTGGATCTCATCCAGAAATGCGGCATCCTGTTCAAGCAGCCTTCGCACAGCCGGATTCTGCTCCTGTTCCAGCTGCCGGCGGATGTAGGTCTTGTTCGCATCGAAGCACTCGCAGTCATCCTGTGCGATGAGTTCCAGATCCGGCACCGTGCTCAGCAACTGCATGAGATGCTGCACCTTTGCGGCGACATGCTCCTGCGACAGCACCGAAATGTTGACCGGCTCGACCTGAAAGAACGCATACTCGAACTGATCTGTTTTTATGCCGTATTTCGTGAATGTCTCCAGCCCGAGCAGCTTCTGCACACTCGTTTTTCTTCTTGCCATTAGTCCTCCTCCCATCGGTATTCCTGCTGAGACAGCAGGAAATAGTAACAGGCGTGGATGATGTAGTCCACGACCGCTGTATCGTCCGTGCGAAACGTCAGAAACCCGTAGCAGATCACTGCTGCTGCCGGGATGAATGTCCATAGCTTCGCCAGCAGTGTCACCGCCACGATCACACCCCCGCACAGAATACAAAAATCCCGGACATTCCAGAACCACAGCTTCACTGTGGAACGGAGAATGTCCGGGTAGATGTATGTTTTCAATTGTAAGCCTCCAGTCGATAAAAACAGCCGGAGCAATTGCACCGGCTGTTCTCAGTCATTCAGATATCGTTTCAATGCCTCATAGAAATTCTCACGGGTTCCGGCCATGATCACAACTATGATCTTGTCACCCTCGTACTCCACCCGATACGCAAGCTCATAATTCGTCTTGTTGTAGTAGATGTCATAGCCGTAGATTCCGCTCAGATCGCCTGTTTTCGCTTCACCGACCGTGTGATCCTCCCGGATTCTGTCAACCGCCTGCTGATACAGCAGCTTCAGCTTTTTGTCCTTCAGCTTCTTGATGAATTTCGCAGCCGGGGGAAGGAAGCGCACTTCTGTCATTCATCTTCCTCCGGTCCGAACACATCCTCATAGCTCTCATACTCGCCGGTTCCGGCAGCAGCGGCTTCAGCATCTGCGATCATCGCTTCAACCGCAGGGCGGATCTTAGCCTGACGAGCCTTGAATTCGGTCAGGAGTTTTTCACCGGACAGTCCCTCAGCGATCAGTTCTGCAAGAATCTGCTCTGCAAATTCGCCGCCGGATTCCGACCTGACCGGACGGATCACAAGCTCATTGCCACGCACAACGCACTCGGCAGTGTCGGTAAACCCGAGCATAGTGTAGAATTTCTGCGGAATGGTAATCTGCCGCTTGGAAGAGATGCTCAGCCGTTTCCGATCCGAACCCGGTGTACTGTTTGTTGTCAGCATAGTATTACCTCCTTTGCTTGGCGCTTGGTTTCTTTGCTTCTATCTCTATTATACACCATTCCGCCGGATTTGTCAATGCTTCGCCACCAATTTGACCGCCCGTGATCCCATGCTCACCGCACTGGAAACCGAGGTCATATTGACGTGCGTAGCCGTATCCAGCCCGAACACCTGTGCCACCCTCGGCACCTCATTCGCCGACAAGCAGATGCCCAGTGCAAGGATCGGATGCGTGTCAAATGACATCAGCCCGAGATACAGGATGGTTGTCTGCAAAAATGCGGTTAAGCATGTTGCAATGACCTGTTTGCACCAGCCTATGAAGCCATCCGTGAAACCCCTCGGCACACTGAACTGATACATGCTCCCGACTGCGATCTGGCAGAGCAGAATGCCGCCCCGTTTGATGTTCGCCAGCACAACTTTGACCGTGCAATAACCGAATAAAATCATGAGCAGCAGATGTTCATGTCAAAGGGCGAAGCCCATATCCTCGGGCTATGCGGTTCATCTTTGCTGATCGGAAAGAAGTGAACATGACAACACTGTTGTATTCGGGAATTGGTTTCTTTGACTGGGTACTGCTCTGCAATAACGGATTTCACTTTTTTCCCATTACTATCCGGAAACAAAAGGTGTGTACGGCCGTCACCTGTTCGGATATAACCGGAAAACCCATCTTGCACATTTCGTGCTTAGCTTTCCGTTCTCAGCATTACTGTCGTGGATTTGTACATTGTTCTAAAAACGGTTTCTTTTGTAGGAGGAGGTTAAGGCAACACCGCACAGAGCTGGTGGTGCAGATGCGCAGCCAGATTTTTCGTCAGATTGTATAGAAATGAC
>JAFXOO010000074.1 GCA_017528675.1 Oscillospiraceae bacterium
ATCAGGAGAAAAAACTGCCGGAGCCGCCGCCTGCCAGTGAGGATGCGCAGCGCCGTGCCGAACAGATCGCACAGGATGTTGAGGATGACGGAAGCTGGCAGATTCCGCCGGAGGAGCCGAAACGTGAACGGCCGAAGCCGCTGCATGCGCCGGTGATCGTGCCGCCGCCGATTTCGCATTTTACAGATGAACCGTCCCAGAATCCTGCCGTCCGGATGCGTGACCGTCTTGAGGAGGATGCCCTTCCGAAGCCGGATATGACCCGAAAGCCGACGCAGATCCGTTCTGCCTCCGGGACGCCCGGCAAAAAGAAAAAGCACCGTCGGGCTGATCCGGGCATCACGGATGTCCGCAAGCAGATTCATGTAAAGTCCACAGCCGGTGCGACCGGCCCTGCTGCACCGGTTCTGGCAGACAAAAAGAAGACAGGCCCCCGCATCCGTATTCCGGATGAGCTTCCGCCTGATATTCCGAGAGTGATTCCGGGGCAGAACGATCTGCCGGAGGATCTCGATGAGCTGGTTGAGGCAGCATCCAGAAAGCCTGCTGAAGTGATACAGCACAAGCGGGAGGCGCAGGTGCGCTCCCGTGCCGAGCTGATCCGTGAGCAGATGCGCATGCGTGCAGAGGAAGCTGCGGCGGAGCCTTCTGAGGAGACGGGGGAGCTGAATACAGAGGAACCGGCGCAGGCAGAACAGCAGCCGGAACCCCTTCCGCCGCTGGAACCCGTCAGGCTTGTCAGCCGCCCGGTTGCACATATTCCTGCTTCGCAGCAAAATGCACCGGTTTCCGATGAGGATAAGCCGTCGTTCTTTTCAAAATTCAAGGTTTTCATGACCGATTTCCTGGATTTGCATGATGAGGACGAGGAGGAGGAACCAAAGCCGAAGCGTCCCCGTAAAAAGGCGGCAGATACGCCTGTGGCAGATGTTCCGGCAGAGGAGGCGGCACCTGCGGAGAAGAAGCCGTTGTTCGGCGGTCTGAAGGAGACATTTCAGAAGCTGACTCACAAGGATGACGCTGCACCGAAGCCTGCTGTGTTCGGCAGTTTGCTGAAAAAGCAGGATGATGACGATGATGTACGGGAGTATCATCCGAAGGGACAGAAGGCAGATCATAACACGGACTGGCGTTCACTGCTGCATACCCCCGGTTCCATACTTACAAAACAGAAGCTTGCTAAGCTGGAAGCTGCTTCTGAGGAAGCAGATGCCGTGAATTCGGCGGATACGGCAGCAGAGGACACAACTGACGATGCGCTTGCCAGGGCTTATGATGCTCTTGAAATGGCAGAGACAGATACGCCGCTTGCCGAGGACAAGCCGCAGATTCCGGATGAGATCATAGCGCTGCTTCAGGTTCCGGGGGTGGCTTCCATGCCGTCACCGGATGCCAGCCGCAAGATGTTTACCGCAGAGGATTTTATGCGGGATGATCCGCTTGATGAGCCTATGCAGGACAGTTTGCAGACTGCTGCTGCCAATCCGGAGGCAGAGCCGGAATCTCAGTCTGAAACACCTTCCGATGCACCTGATTCTGCATCAGAGGAAGCCGGGACAGTGCCGCAGCATGCAGAGTCAGCTAAGCGGAAGAAACGCAGCCGGCTGCGGAATCTGATCTCCTTTGATGAGGAAGAAGCGGAAGCGCAGCCGGAGACAGAACCGGAGCTTACACCGGAGGACACGGCATCGCCAATACCGGAGGCGGATGCCTCATCCGATTCGGATGAGGCTGTCCCGGAAGAAGCGCCGGACACTGCGGATGAATCTGATTCAGCAGAGGATACCGCTGAAGCTGAGGAAGCTGACGATGACGGCGCAGCGTCTGCTGAGGAGGAAGCACCCGAATCGCTCGAAGGCCTCGCAGCAATGTTCCGGGAAGCGCTTGATGAAAGCCCCGGTGAGCTTGCAGCGATGAAGGCGGAGCCTCTCCCGGAATCTGATGGAAACAAAGTTCAGTTTCTGCGCCGGCACTGGTATTTCCTGGCTGGTATTCTGTGCTTTATTCTTGCCATTGTCGGACTGGTGACCAGCATCATCTGGTTTGCAGGTCAGGCCCGCAGATTCTTCGGCAGTTCAACGCTGCGGGAAAATCTGACAAAGGTGCTGTATCCGGTGGCTGTTGTGGATATGCCTGCTTTTGAAACGACTGCTGATCTGAGTGCAGATTCCCTGCTTTCTGCGGCAATGGTAGATATTCTGATGTATGATGATCTGAGCGCCTATCCGGTGAGCTATGATGTGATTTCGATTCCTGCAAATGATGTACTCGCCCGTGCACAGCTCAGATTCGGTACGGATTTTACCACAGAGTTTACGACACTTCATGCAGCGGGTGAAACATTCTATTATGACAGCGCAAGCGGCTGCTATAATGTGCCCGCCGCACCGGCGATTTTCTCGTATTCTCCGGAAATCGCTGAGGTTTCCCGCAGCGGCGATACCTATACGGTCAACGTCCGTTACATCAGCGAAAAGGCAAGCTGGCAGGAGAAGTCGGCTAATTTCACTGAGAATTATGCCAAGACGATGCAGGTGACACTACAGCAGGAAAATGACAACTACCGCATCCTGCGCATTGCCAATGTGGCAGAGGAAGGAGCTGCGTCATGAGAATACTGATTGCCGGACTTGGCCTGATTGGCGGCTCCATCGCCAAGGCCTTGCATGCTTATACAGAGCACAGTGTGGATGGCTGGAACCGCACACGGAGTGTTGCCAAAAAGGCGCTGGAGGAGCAGGTGATCGACAAGATTGCCACCGATGATTGCTCCGGGTATGATATGATCATTGTCTGCCTCTATCCCGCCCATATCCGTCAGTGGATGAAGGATCATGCAGCGACGATGAGCGAAGGAACGATCGTCATTGATGTCAGTGGTGTCAAAACCGATCTCCCGGAGCAGATGGACGAGCTTTGTGCTCCCTATGGTGTGCACTATCTTTCCTGCCACC
>JAFXOO010000075.1 GCA_017528675.1 Oscillospiraceae bacterium
CCGATGGCATTCGGTCTGCTGGCAGGTACCTTCTCCTCCCAGTGCATTGCACCGACCCTGTGGGTATGGTGGAATGAGCACAGAGGCAACAAGACCGTCGGTGACTGCGCCAAGTCATCCGCTGCCAAGGCATAAGCACAATAACCGAAAGAGAGAGGCTTGCCTCTCTCTTTTCTCATCTGAAAGGAGTCATCTATGTTCCGGGAACTGGCAAGAAAAAAGCAGCAGCTCTCCGATGCCGAATGCATCGGACTGCTGAAATCGACAAAGCGGGGGATTCTTTCCGTGCTGGGGGACGGCGGCTATCCCTACGGCGTACCGCACAACCACTATTATCACGAGGCTGACGGAAAGCTGTATTTCCACAGCGGCATGCACGGGCACAAGATTGATGCCATCCGAGCCTGCTCCAAGGCATCCTACTGTGTGATGGACGAGGGCACACCGGAGGAAAACGGCTGGGCGCTGAACTTCCGGAGTGTAATCGTGTTCGGACGGATCGAGATCGTGGAGGACCCGGAGCGTGCCATCGGGCTGTGCAGACTGCTGAGCTATCAGTTTACGCACGATGAGGACTACATCGCCCACGAAATCCGCACTGCCGGCCCAAGAACTCTGGTCTTTGCACTGGTGCCGGAACACATCACAGGCAAACGGGTCAACGAGAAATAAAGCAGAGCAGAGGGATGCTGTCCCTCTGCTCTGCTTGTTAATATAGTCTGTTTTCCGGGGCTGCTCCATTTACCGGAACGGTATGTGCCTTACTGCCTTGCAGTGAGCGTCGCATAGTGGTTGCCTGCACCCAGCTCTGCGGCATAGATCAGCAGGAGCGATGCATCCGAGGCGTTCACGGTGCCGTCATTGTTGACATCCGCTGCACGGGTCTGGGCTTCGGTCAGGGCGGAATCTCCGCCGGCGCCGGTTCTGGCAGCTTCAATCAGCATGACCGCCGCATCCGAGGCATTCAGGACACCGTCCTCATTCGGGTCGCCTTTCAGGGAATAGCCGCTTTCGCCTAACGGAACAGGATGCTCAATCCTGTACAGACCGTTGTCATCCCGGCGGATATGATCCTGGGCAAATTCCGAATGTAGCAGCGTGAGCTCCAGACGATACACATCCAGCACGCTCCGGAAGACCGGAATGTCCGTGATGCCGAGATGCTCCAGCTCTTTAAACCGGAACAGGATCGTGCCACCATAGTTTGCGCCCTGCGGCCGCACCACATGACAGCCAAGATCACGGTACGAAGTATGGCCATCGCCGTCCGGGGTTTCTACCTGTTCCAGAATGACTTCATTGTCAAGATGCCATGCATCCGGGAAGCCGAAATAGGACTGCTGCTCTGCAAGCGCTGCGGCTTCGTTGTCCCCCAGCGGCGCATCCTCCGGCACCCAGTAGACCAGCTCAGGCTCCGCCCAGGCAGTGTGATCGACCTGCCATTTCATGGTATCATAGAACGGGAGCGCCTTCTCCGGCGGGAGCTGGAATTTGACATCGTCCGCATAAGCCGAACCGATCCCGCAGGTCTCGGTAAATTCCCTGTAGACGCTGTAATCATCGAGATTCCAGTAGTATTCCCAGTTCTTCTCCGGGGTACGGATGACCTTCTGCAAGGTGCTGCTCTCAAAGGCCTGAAAATCCATCTCGCCGGGCAGCGTATAGCCCGACATCACGGCGGAATACTCGTGTTTCAGCCCTTCGGCAAAGGCAATCGCCTTCCGGACATCGCCGGCCTTGTCCTCGCCGGAGAATGCCACGGCAGCAGGGTCAATCTTCGCATCCATGTACCATTTGCCGTTCTCCTCGTGCAGATTCTTCTCCTGCAGGCCCTCAAAATCCTCCTCCCGGATCCAGTCCGGATTGGCGATCTCCAGACGAAGCTCGCCGGTGTACCAGTCGATCACGCTCCACTGCTTTGTCTCCACAAGATAGCAGTCCGCATCCTCCGGAATAGCGGCAATCGCCTTGGGCAAAGCCGCACAGTCCCTGACCTGCACTTCGAGCACCTGCGTGCCGTCCGGCAGATCGGCATAGCGGGCGGTTTCCACATCCGCATGGCTGACGGTGAGATACCGGTGGGAAACATAGCCCGGAACAGCTTCGATCTGCTCCTTTGTGAGGGCCGTCTCACCGGGAACGATGCCAAGGCACG
>JAFXOO010000076.1 GCA_017528675.1 Oscillospiraceae bacterium
CATTATACACCATTTTGTAACAAATGTCAAACAGGCGCTCTCATTTTTATAAGATTTCACAAATCTGCATAGCTGCCGCCTTAAAAGAGTGCTATTCTGACAAATGAAAAATACATGGCAAACAGAGTGCACCCCTGCCTGCCATGCCTGCGTCTTGTTTCTTACTGCGGATGCAGCCGAATCCGTCCGGGCAAGCGCCTGTTTTTTGTTTCGGACGGAAGCGGCAGCCATCACACTCGTTTTGTTCTTCTCTCATCCTGCCATGCCCATAGAATACCGGTGCTGTTTCATGTTATGCACTCAACCTCTGAGGTATTCCACGAAGCTATCAAACCAGATCTTGATCCGTACAAAGATGTTCTGCTCCTCCTCCGGGATGTTCACAACATCATCTGTCTGAATCTGTACATATTCGATCTGTGACTGATCAATGGTACGCATACCGAGGACATCCTCGGCATATGCCTGAATATTCTTGTTGGATGTGCGTCCGGCGATTTCGGATTTCATCCGGACATTTTCGCTCTGTAGATCGGTCAGTTCCTGCTGTTTTTCTGTGATCTGGTTACTAATCTGGAGCTGCTGCACATTGCTGTAGATCACTGCTGCGAGTAATCCGAAGCAAAAGAACACGCCCACCACCAGCTTCACAGCCGATGCTTTTCTGCCATTACTTCTTCCCATTTCAATCTGCGGGTCGTATTCCGGCCTGTATGAGGGCGGCACAGAAGGCGGTACAGAAGCAGGCGCCGAATTGCCATAACGCTCATAATAAGCCATAACCTTTGCTCCTTTCTATCAGTCTGAGCTTTGCACTGTGACTGCGGCGGTTTTCTGCAAGCTCCCGCTCACCGGCGGTGATGGGCTTGCGGTTGAGGAGTCTTGCCCTGGGTTTCCGCCCGCAGACACATTGCGGAAAATCCGGAGGGCAGGTGCAGCCCTTGCACCATTCAGCAAATTGCTGCTTGACAATACGGTCTTCCAGAGAATGGAAGGTGAGGACGGCCATTCTCCCGCCGGGTTTCAGGCATTCAAACGCTGCCGTAAGTCCCCGCCGCAGGTGTCCGAACTCGTCATTGGAAGCAATGCGCAAGGCCATAAATGTCTTTTTGCAGGGGTTTTTGTCTCTGCGGAACTTCTGGGGCACAGCGGAACAGATCAGCTCCGCCAGGGCTCCGGTTGTCTCAATGGGCGCTGTTTCTCTTGCACGGACAATCGCTGCTGCGATCTGGGGTGCAAACCGCTCCTCACCGTATTCCCGCAGGATTCTGGTAATCTCCCCGGCTTCCCAGGTATTCACGATATCCCTTGCGCTCAGGCCCTCCTGACTCATCCGCATATCAAGCGGCGCATCCTCGGTATGGTAAGAGAATCCACGTTCTGCCGTGTCAAGCTGGTGGGACGATACGCCCAGATCCAGCAGGATGCCGTCCACCTGGTCTATGCCGAGGTCATCAAGCGCTTTCCGCATTTCAGAATAATTGCAGTGCACCACTTTCGCCGGGTACCCTGCGAGCCGTTCTGTGGCAACCGCCACGGCGTCCGGATCACGGTCAAGGCCTATCAGCAGACCCTTTTCACTCAGACGGGCAGCAATCTCTCTGGAATGTCCGGCACCCCCAACTGTACCGTCAACGTAGATGCCGTCCGGCAGGATTCCCATACCATTGAGCACCTCGTCAAGAAGCACTGGAAAATGCGTAAATTCCATGAAATTCCTCCCTTACAGGCAGATTGAATCGAGCACACCGCTTTCGGAAAGATCGAAGCTGGCTTCCATTTCTTCCCAGACAGACTCTTTCCAGATTTCTGCCTTTCTGCCCGCACCGATGACAACCACGCTGTCATCCGGCGCAAGTCCTGCATGCTTACGCAGTGCAGCAGGGATCAGAATGCGTCCCTGCTGGTCAGGTGTGACCTCCGTGGCACTGGAGAACAGGGCACGGCGTGCCCTTTCTCCGTTGATACCTGGAATTGCACGAACCTGACGTTCGAGATCGCTCCAGCCCTCCACGGAATGCACCATCAGGCACTTCTCCGTCAGGCTCCGGCTGATCCAGAAGCTTGCACCGAGCTGGTCACGCAGTCTGGCAGGGAAATTGATACGGCCCTTTTTATCCATATTATGATTGTATGTACCCGTCAGGTTGCATACCATAGATACAGCCGTATCCTCCACCGTGCTCACCTCGCTTGCCGTCCTTCTTTTGTCCGGGCCGTCCGCCGGGAAACGGTCCCGGCAGTCCTTCTTTTGTTTTCTTTTCGTCTACACTGGTTCTTATTCATTTTATTTTTCTGTTTTGGGCCAAAGCTGGGATGACTCCCCACTTTTTCAGGGCGCAATGATATAATGAACCACTATCATTATACCATCCCCCCCGAAAAAATGCAATCGTTTTATTAGACAAAAACATTCGTCATATTCTGTGCACAATGTTATCAAATGCTGTGGAGAGGTTGTTGATTGAGCTATTTATTACCATTCCGGAATGATTTTTGTCCAAAAGCACCAACGGAAAACGAACGGATTTTCGTTAAAAGGTGCTTGCATCTTCAGTACAACTGTGGTATAATGGTGGTGGGACATCCCAAATTCAGCATTTGAGTGGGGAAAAGTGGAGAACTGTGTTGAAAGGTGATTATATGGATAAGAAACGGCTTGGTTTCGTGGGTTTTGTGAAATCCATCCCGGTACAGGCACCCTGTCTGCTCGCCGGGGGGCTCTGCATCCTGTTGGGGACGGCTTGCAGTCTGGCGCCGGATACAGTGCAAAAAAGCATCCTTGGGTGGGTAATCGTGGGGATCGGTGCCTTACTTGGCATACTCTGGCTTGTTCTGTGCATACTCAGGAAGGCAAAAGACATGCTCAGCATATGGCTGCTGTGGGGAATGGGTGCATGTATGCGCCTGCAATTCATTCTCCGGATGCCTTACAACCTTATGCAGCATGATGTGAGGACGTTTGAGGACACGGAGGGGCATGCCGGGTATATCCTGTACTATTTCCGGGAAGCGCAGCTACCGGATTTTGATGTGCGTACCGCATGGCAGTACTATCATCCGCCGCTGCACCACATGCTCTGTGCCGGATGGATGCATCTGATGTCAGCGCTCGGACTGGAGAATCAGCCTTTGTATGAAAGCATGCAGGTTGTTCCCTTCCTGTGGTCTTCAGCAGCGCTGATGGTTTTTGCCGTGATTCTGCGGGAGCTTGGACTGAAGCAGCGTGCGCTGACACTGCCGCTGGCCGTCATGGCGCTGCATCCGTCATTTATCTATCTGGCCGGTGCGCTGAACAACGACATACTGAGCATTCTCCTGATGCTCACCGCACTGTTGTATACGGTCAGGTGGTATCACCGTCCAACATGGCGCTACATCATCCCGCTGGCACTGTCGATCGGATTCGGCATGATGGCAAAGCTGTCCGCCTGGCTCGCTGCACCGGCGGCGGCGACAGTCTTTCTCGTGATGCTCTGGAAAAACCGCCGGAAGCCGCTGCCCTATATCAGGCAATACGGCGTCTTTCTCCTGCTGTGTGTTCCGACGGCGCTCTGGTGGGAAATCCGCAACGCCATCCTCTGGGACATGCCGCTGACCTATATCCCGATGCTGAGCAGCAGCAGCAAGCAATATGTCGGAGATCATCCCGTCTGGGAGCGGCTGTTTGACTTCTCGCCGCACCAGTTCCGCTATATCTACGACTGCTTCACCATATACGGACAGGACTACAGCGAATACAACCCGCTGGTGGGGCTGATGAAAACGGCGGTCTTTGACGAGTACATCAAGCCGGAGCATGTGGCGCATATCACAGGCTTTGGTGAAGTGCTGTTCTGGAGTCAGGCTGTTCTGGCTGCGCTGGTGCTGGTCTGCATGGTGACAGGCTTCCTGCACAAGGGCAGGACTGCCTGGCCGCTGAAGACCGGCATGCTGCTGGTCTATGCAGCAACGATGGTCAGCTACTACAGCTTTTGCTTTACCTTTGCCCACACCTGTACACAGAGTGCCCGCTATGCGACACCGGCTGTTTACATCAGCCTGCTGTTCCTGGGCATCTGGTCGCAGGAACACACCGGCAAGGCTGCCGCAGTACTCCGCTGGTGCGTCACAGGCGCCGCCTGTGTGTTCATGGCAGCAAGTGCAGCGGTCTATGGTGCAGTACTATTTATATAAGGAGGCGGTCAGATGGCATCCAGCGTAGAATACCTGAACTATATCCTGGAGCAGCTCTCAGCTCTGGAGGGCATCACTTACCGGGCAATGATGGGAGAATATATCCTGTATTATCAGGACAGAATCATCGGCGGCATCTATGATGACCGGCTGCTTGTCAAGCCGGCTGCCGCTGCAAGGCATCTGATGCCGGAAGCACCGGAGGAGCTCCCGTATGAGGGCACAAAACCCATGCTGCTTGTGGAACAGGTCGATGACAGTGCCTTTCTCTGCAAGCTGTGTGAGGCAATGCTGCCCGAACTTCCGGCACCCAGGAAGCGCAGGCAGAAAGCATAACGGAAAAGCCCTCCCGCATACATTGCTTTCACAGAAAGGAGTGTATGCCTATGCTGCTGCAATTGCTCAGCCGGATGATCCTCTGGATCCTGCATGCGGATGCGCCGTACCTGTTCCCGAAGCCGCTGTCCCGTGCGGAGGAGCTTGCCTGCTTTGAACAGATGGAAACCGGCGATATCCAGGCAAGGAACAGAATCATCGAACACAATCTCCGGCTTGTGGTGCACGTTGTGAAAAAATACCGCAGCTCCCCTGAGGAGCAGGAGGAGCTTGTCTCCATCGGCACATTCGGTCTGATGAAGGCGGTGGATACGTTTGATTTCCGGAAGGGCGCAAGATTCTCGACATATGCCGCACGGTGCGTGGAAAACGAAATCCTCATGCACTTCCGCTCCCGCAAGAAGCACCTCACCGACATTTCCATGAACGAGCCCGCCATGACCGACAAGGACGGGAACACCCTGACGCTGATGGACACCCTTGAGGACGGCACCAATCTGGAGGAGCAGGTAGATCTTGCGATTCACACAGAGCTGCTGTACCGATTCCTGCAAGAGTCGCTCGACGAGCGGGAGCTGGAGATTCTCACTCATCGCTACGGGCTTTACGGCCATGCGCCCCTGACCCAGCGGGAAGTTGCCAGAGCGCTCGGCATCTCCCGTTCCTATGTCTCCCGCCTGGAGAAGAAGGCCCTCGCCAAGCTCCGGGAACGCTACGAGGAAACACCCTATTAGTCCTGCAATCCCCTTTCCGTACCGGAGAGGGGATTTTTTCCGGACAGGTCTTGCAAACCTCCCCGTTCTGTGCTATAATTAAGGCAACACCGATCAGGGTGCAGTGGCCGAAGCCCCCGCAATTCAGCCCCTCCCCGCTTCAGGGGAACAATGCCAACAACTTAAGCTTTTTTGTCGGCTTGCACCGACTCAGGAGGGGCTGCTCGCCCCTCCTAAACCACCATCGGCATAAGCAGACAGCCAGCGAGCCTGCGAGCGCCGCTGGTCGCTTAAAGCGAAGCAGGGCGGTGACCGCCCTGCACCCGCAGGTTTTATTCTGCTAAGTTGTTGGCATTGGCTGGGACAGGGGCGCTCACCGGTGCGCCGGCACCAGAAAAGGCTTTATCGGCAAGCTGCGCTGATGTACAAAATCAGCCCCCTTTATTATCCCCAAAAACACTGCACCAGCAATTCTGCCAG
>JAFXOO010000077.1 GCA_017528675.1 Oscillospiraceae bacterium
GTGTCTTTCTGGATTTTCATGTATTTATTATACCATTTTTTTCACTGTTTGTCAAATCATTTAATTGCCGAGTTAATAAAAGAAGTGCTTAACAATGGAAAAGGACACGATGACATTATCAGAAGCGGCAGTGCATTCCGCCTGTCACAAATTCTGGCACGGGATGCTCTATGCTCGCAGTTGCAGACAATGATGCTGAAGCTCCACAGCGAGAACTATGCCGGAAGACAGCTCATCCGTAGCAACCGGTGCCGTCAATGAAATCGCCGTAGCTTTCCGCTTGTGAACCCTCTGCAAACGTCCCACCGGCATGAGCCCGATCACCAGACCAGTACAAGCAGCATGCAATATAGCTGTCTTTTCATTGCTTTTCCTACTGCTTCGTCCCCAATGCTGTCGATCAGATCAACTCCTTGAGCGTATCTCTGATCTGCACAATATCATACGGCTTTGCAAGGTGTCCATTCATGCCGGCTGCGAAAGCGAGCTGCCGGTCTTCCTCAAATGCGTTTGCAGTCACAGCCACAATAGGAATTGCTGCTTTTTTCGCATTCCCCAGTGCACGAATGGCTTTTGCTGCTTCATAACCGTTCATAACAGGCATCTGAATATCCATCAGCACGATCGCATAATGCGCTTCTTCTGCGTCTGTTATCATCCTGACAGCGATTTCTCCGTTTCCCGCGATTTCAACCGTCAGACCCATCTCCTCCAGGATCGCCGTTGCAATCATCTGGTTCATTTCGTTATCTTCTGCCAAGAGAACGATCTTTCCAGTAAAATCAGGTATCCTGCTGTCCGCTGTGTCAGACATAGCGGCAGCACGCTCTGCAATTCTGCAGGGAAGAGTAACGGTAAATTCACTTCCTCTGCCCTCCTCGGAATGTAACGTGATCGTTCCGCCCATCATATCCACAATATTTTTGGTGATCGCCATTCCGAGTCCTGTTCCCTGAATGCCGCTGACTGTACTCGTCTTCTCACGGGTGAATGCCTCAAAGATCGTCTTCTGAAATTCCTCGCTCATACCGATACCGGTATCACGGATGTAGAATACAACGTCCGTCATTCCGGCATCTGCGGATGGCTTTTCCGTGATCATGAAACGGATCGACCCGCCTTCCGGCGTAAATTTGACCGCATTGGAAAGGATGTTCAGCAAGATCTGGTCAAGCCGCAGTTTGTCGGTCAGGATATCCTCATGCAGAAGCTCCTGCATTTCAACATGGAATCCGAGCTGCTTCGAGCCAATGCTTTCCTGCATGATCGTGCGGATATCCTGTATCACATCAGGCAGATGCACCTCTGCATCCTGAAGCGTGATCTTTCCGCTTTCAATACGGCTCATATCCAGCACATCGTTGATGAGAGAAAGAAGATGCCTGCTGGAAACGGTGATCTTGCCGAACTCAAGGCATATATTGAATGGTACAATACGAAACGAATCAAGCTGAAACTCGATGGCTTGTCACCCGTTGAGTTCCGCCTCGCCAACGCTGCATAATGCAACAAAGCGACCAAGCTTGCCGCTCAGTCGCTTTGCA
>JAFXOO010000078.1 GCA_017528675.1 Oscillospiraceae bacterium
AAAGCTATGTCCGCACCAAGAAGGAGATCGAGCGCAATCTTCGTGCCACCCCAAAGGTTGGCGAGCCAACCATCAAGGTGCTCAAACAGACGAAGGACAGCTTCAAGCGGGTCATTTTCAAGCAGGCAACGATGTTCGAGCAGATGGGCTTTGTGTACCTGGGGCCTGTGGACGGTCATAATCAGCAGGAACTTGAGGAAGTACTGCGGACGGCGAAGTTCTATAAAACGCCGGTGCTGATCCATGTCAAAACCGTCAAGGGAAAGGGCTATCTCCCGGCGGAGCTGCATCCATCGCAGTTCCACGGTGTCTCGAAGTTTGACATTATGACGGGTAACCCGGAGGTTTCCGGTGAGGATTGCTACTCGGCTGTGTTCGGCAAGACGCTCACTGCAATGGCAGCCGAGGACGAGCGCATCTGCGCCATTACGGCAGCGATGGAGTACGGCACCGGATTGCAGTATTTTGCAGCGGAATATCCGGGGCGGTTCTACGATGTGGGCATTGCCGAGCAGCATGCACTGACCTTCGCTGCCGGGCTTGCGGCATGCGGCAGGCTGCCGGTATTTGCCGTCTATTCCACCTTCCTGCAACGCTCCTACGATCAGCTCATCCATGATGTGGCAATCGGCGGACTGCATGTGGTGCTTGGAATCGACCGGGCAGGTATTGTCGGGGAGGATGGCGAAACGCACCAGGGTATGTTTGATGTACCGATGCTCACGAGCGTGCCCGGAACTGTGATCTATTCGCCTTCAAGCTACCGGGAGCTGAAACTCTGTCTGCGGCGTGCCGTGTTTGAGGACACGGGGCTGACAGCAGTGCGCTATCCGAGAGGCAAGGAGGGAACGCTGACATTCCCGCAGGATCATCTGAATACAGAGTATACCTATACCGATGACCCGGATGCCGGGATTCTGCTGATTTCCTACGGCAGAGTCTACCAGGCGGTCTGGGCGGGGCATGAGACATGTGCCCGCAGCGGCTACAGAACAAGTCTGCTCAAGCTGACAAGGATTTTCCCGCTCGATGAGGAGCTTGTGGAGAAGGCGCTGCGCTATCAGGTGGTCATCTTCTTCGAGGAGAGCAGCGGCTTTGGCGGCATCTCCACCATTTTCGGTTCACTGCTGGCGCAGTACGGGTTCAGCGGGCGCTTTGTCCGGGTTTCGGCGGACAATTTCCTGAAGCATGCATCTGTTGCATCTTTGCTGGAAAAGGCAGACCTTTCTGAACATGCAGTCTGTCGCTACATCTATGCCTATGGCGAAAAGAGCTGATATTGCCCTGACGGAGCGGGGACTCTGCACCAGCCGCTCCCGTGCCAAGCTGCTGATCGGTGAGGGGAAGGTGCTTTGTGACGGCATTCCCGTGACAAAGCCCTCGGCGCTCATCGGAGATGCACAGGTGCTTGCCGTCACAGAGGATCTGCCTTTTGTTGGCAGAGGCGGACTGAAGCTTGCCGGAGCGCTTGCGGCATTTCCGGTTTCGCTTGCAGGCAGGGTATGCATGGATATCGGCGCATCGACCGGCGGTTTTACGGACTGCATGCTCCAGCAGGGTGCCGCAAGAGTCTATGCAGTGGATGTCGGTCA
Organism: Oscillospiraceae bacterium; assembly: GCA_017528675.1. Classification (GTDB taxonomy): domain Bacteria; phylum Bacillota; class Clostridia; order Oscillospirales; family Ruminococcaceae; genus UBA3855. Next base: position 1,593 of record JAFXOO010000078.1, read on the forward strand.
TGGCCAGCTTGCACAGGCGCTCCGGAATGACAGCCGTGTGAGCAATCTCGAAGGCACGGATGTGCGGGAGCTGTCTCCGGCTGATCTTCCGGAAACACCGGATTTCTGCGGAATTGATGTGTCGTTTATCTCGCTCAGGCTGGTACTGCCTGCGGTGTATGCACTCCTTGCGGAGCATGCGGTGTGTATGGCACTCATCAAACCGCAGTTTGAGGCGGGCCGCAGTGATGTGGGAAAGGGCGGCATTGTCCGCTCCCGGAAGGCGCATCTGCGGGTACTGAAGGATGTGCTGGAAACAGCGCAGGCAGCCGGCTTCGGAATTCAGGGCGTATGTGTATCGCCCATCCGTGGCGGGGACGGGAATGCAGAGTATCTCGTCTGTCTGACAAAGGGAGATGACTGCCCGGCATCGCTGCCGGAGCTGCAACACATCGTGGAGACTGTGGAAGGTCTGAAATAACAGCTTTCCGGGAAGACCGGGAGTATACCAAGAGAAGCTGGCAGGTGATGATATGTTACGTTTTGCGATCTATCCGAATTTTCAGAAGGAGCATGCACTGTCCTGTGCGGTAGAGGTCTGCCGCATACTGCATGCACTGGGCGGTGAAGTCTATGTGGACTGTGCGTACCGGCGTGAGTTTTCAGGTCTGGAATGTCTACAGTTCGGGGAGTTCACGGATCTCATGGAACGTGTGGACATTGTCATCGCCATCGGCGGTGACGGCACAATGCTGCGCTGCGCCAAGGAGATGATCGGCTCCTCAGCGGTGCTGCTCGGCATCAATACAGGTCACCTCGGCTTTATGGCCGGTCTGGAGACAAATGAACTGGAGAAGCTTGAAAAGCTGTTCTGCGGAGAGTACTTCCTGTCAGAGCGGATGCTGATTGAAGGCGAGCTCTGCGGTGAGGGGTGTAAGGGCAGGTTTACAGCGCTCAATGATATTGCGGTATCCGGGCTGTACGGGAAGGTGTTTGACTTTTCTGTCTTTTCGGATGATATGCTGATCGGCCGCTACCGTGCGGACGGCGTCATCTGTTCGACGCCGACCGGTTCGACTGCCTATGCGCTTTCGGCGGGCGGGCCGCTGATGGAGCCGGAGCTGTCATGTATCGAAATCACACTGATCTGTCCGCATTCCCTGTTCAACCGGCCGTTTCTGCTCTCGGCAGACAGACGGCTGACCATCCGGCATACTGCGGAGGAGACACGGCATATCTGTCTGAGTGCGGACGGAGAGGAGCCGATTCCGTTCCCGGCAGATGCCTGCTTGCAGATCCGCCGCTCACGGCATACCGTCAAGCTCATCAGTCCTGGAAAAACAAGCTTTTATGACGCCGTGAGCCGCAAACTCATGCAGTCCATCAAGGGCTTCTGATACAAAAAATGGCGAAGCAGCGCAAACAAAGCTGCTTGCAGCACACCAGACCGGCTGAAACGGGTTATGCCAGCCAAGTACCCTGCGCAGCCGGTCAACCGTGGAGGGGAAGTATGAAAAACGCAAGACAGCAGGAAATACTGGAAATCATCCGCAGTCATATCGTCGGCAGTCAGGATGTCCTACAGGATCTCCTGCGTCAGAAGGGATTTCCTGTTACACAGGCGACGATTTCCCGTGATATCCGGGAACTGAATCTCATCAAAAAAGCAAATAGCCAGGGTGTTTATCACTATGTACTGCCGGATGCGCCGGTACCGCATACCGATTTGTTTTCGGGGAATGTGCTTTCGGTGGATTATGCCGCCAATACCGTTGTACTGAAATGCCGGACGGGAACAGCGCAGGCGGTCTGCACGGTGCTGGATGACACGCCCCGCCCGGATGTGGTCGGGACGCTTGCCGGTGATGACACGATTTTTGTGCTCATCCGGACGACAGAGCAGGCCAAGCGTTTTGCGGCGGAGATTCATCAGAAAATTCAGGACAGGTGAGAGCATGCTTGAGGAGTTGTATATCGAAAATTTGGCTGTGATCGAGAAGGCCTGCATCGGCTTTGGAAAGGCGTTCCACGTCTTCACCGGTGAGACAGGTGCCGGTAAATCTATCCTGATTCACGGCATCCAGGCGGTATTGGGACAGCGTGTTTCCAAGGACTGGGTACGCACGGGCTGTGAACGGGCAACGGTCACAGCCCTGTTTACGGATTTGTCGGATGAGGTAATGGAGCTGCTGTCAGAAATGGCGATTTCCTGCGATGAACGGCAGGTGACGCTCACCCGGGAGATCCGTGCGGACGGCGGAAGCATCGGCCGCATCAACGGCAGAACAGCGTCGGTTTCGGCATTGCGGGAGATTGGCATACTGCTCATCTCGATTCACGGCCAGCATGACAACCAGATTTTGCTGTCCCCGGAGCACCATTTGCAGGTGCTTGATGAATTCGGCGGAGATCCGACCTATCTGGAAGCCTACCAGAAGGCGTTCCGCCAGCTTCAGACGGTGGCAAGAGAGCTCGGACGCCTCAAAAAAGAGGATCAGTACCGCCGTCAGCGTAGTGTGCTCTTGCAGCGCCAGATTTCCGAAATCGGTGCGCTGCATCTGAAGCCGAATGAGGAGGACGAGCTGGAAACGGCGCTCATTCAGGCAGAAAATGCTGAGCGGATCCTTGCCGGACTCAACGGCGCTTCCGGGATGCTCGGTTCGGACAGCGAGGACTCTGCTGTTGAACAGATTCGGGGTGCAATGCAGCTCCTGCGGGAAATTGAGGATGTTTCTCCTGATACCGATGCGCTGGCAGAGCGTATGAAGGCGTGCATCATCGAACTTCAGGACATTGCGGAGGAGCTTTCCGGCCTTGCAGAGGATGTCATTCTTGACGAGGAAAAGACACAGAAGCTCCGGGCACGGTACCATGCGATCGGCGTGGTCAAAAAGCAGTTCTTCTGTGATTTTGATGAGCTGCTGCACCTGTATGACAACGCCTGCGAGGAAATGGCATCCATGCAGACGGATGATGATAAGATTGCAGAGCTTGAAGCGCAGAAGGCGGCGCTTCTTGCAGAGGTGACAGAGAAGGCGAATGCGCTTTCCGATTACCGTGAGGAAACCGGCCAGCGCTTTGTGGAGCGTGTGACCGAGGAGCTGCGCTTCCTTGACATGCCAAATGTCGTGCTCAGCGTGGAGCATGAAAAGGGCAAGCTCACGATACAGGGACGGGATTCTGTGACGTTCCTGATCTCAGCCAACAAGGGCGAAATCCCGAAGCCGATTTCCCGGATTGCATCGGGCGGTGAGCTGTCCCGCATCATGCTGGCGCTCAAGGCGGTCATTGCTGACCGTGACAGTATCCCGACGCTGATCTTCGACGAGATCGACACCGGCGTTTCCGGCAAGGCGGCACAGAAGATCGGCATCAAGCTCCGGGAGATCAGCCGCAGCCGTCAGGTGCTTTGTGTGACACATCTGAGCCAGATTGCTGTGATGGCGGATACGCAGTTCATGATTGAGAAGCATGACGAACATGACAGAACCGTGACACAGGTGCACAAGCTCGACTTCGAGGGCAGAGTGCTGGAAATCGCCCGCATCATGGGCGGCGACAATCCCAGTGAGCTGATGCTCGAAAATGCCCGTGAGGAGCTCAGAAGGGTGCAGGAGGTGTAGAAGATGGAACCGCATGAGTATATCGTCCAGGACATCCGGGGCGATTATGCCTATCTGCAACAGACGGATGCTGAGAATGCCGAGCTGTTTCAGGTAGCGCTGGCGCTGCTCCCGGCAGAAACGGATATCGGAACCAGGCTTTCCGGGATGATGGGGATGTTTGAAATTGTATGAAAAGTAAAGACAAGGGCCGGAATAATCCGGCTCTTTTCTTTTGCTATGGTAATATCATGAGATATTTGACAAATTGTTGATATAAAATTGTTAAATGTATTGCTAAATGTATTGCTTTTTTCGTTGAAATGTGCTAACATATAACTAATAAGATGATCCGCTATGGGATATCAAACTTGGGGGTGCACTATGAAAATGATTAAAAGGATCACATCCATTCTGTGTGCAGCAGCACTTGCGTTTCCGGCATTTTCCGGGATGGGGATGACAGCGAATGCGGCAACCAATGTCACGCTGTCTCCGGAGTCCGTCTATCCGATCCATGACGGTGTCTTCGAGGGCTGGGGTACCTCGCTTTGCTGGTGGGCAAACCGTGTCGGCTATTCCGACACGCTTGCACAACTGACGGCAGATGCGTTCTACGGGCCGGACGGCCTGCGGCTGAATATCGCCCGTTTCAACATCGGCGGCGGTGATAATCCGAACCATCATCACATTACCAGAACCGACTCCAACATGCCGGGCTATACAAACTGGAACGGCAGCTCTGCGACCTATGACTGGTCGAAGGATGCCAACCAGCGCAATGTCCTGCTCAAGTCAATCAAGGCCTGCGGGGATGACATGATCGTGGAGATGTTCTCGAATTCTCCGCCGTATTATATGTGTAAATCCGGCTGCTCTACGGGCAACCAGAATCCGGGTGCCAACAACCTGAAGGATGACTGCTATGACGATTTTGCAGAGTATCTTGCAGAGGTCTGTGACCACTATGAGAAGGTCTGGGGCGTCAAAGTGCAGAGTGTTGAGGCGTTTAATGAGCCGTATACAAACTTCTGGGGAGCAAACAGCCCCAAGCAGGAGGGCTGCCACTTCGATATCGGCAATTCCGAGTCCACCATGATTATGGAGCTGCAAAAATCCATGCGGAAGCGTGGCCTGAATGATGTTCTGATTGTCGGCACGGATGAGACTTCGATTGATACACAGATTGATGCGTTCAACAAGCTCTCCGGCGATGCGAAGAATGCCATCTCCCGTATCGACACCCATACCTATGGCGGCTACAAGCGTGAGGAATTACGGAATACCGCCATTGCTGCGGGCAAGAACCTCTGGATGAGCGAGGTGGACGGCGGTGCGACAGCCGGCACCAATGCAGGCGAGATGGGCTCTGCACTCTGGCTTGCAGAGCGTATCAATATCGACATGAACGGCCTGAATCCTTCGGCATGGATTATCTGGCAGGTGATTGACAACCACATTTCCTCTGTCGGCATGAACGGCAACAAGGACAAGGGCATGGTCAATACACAGGGCGGCTTCTGGGGCTGCTGCGTGGCAGATCATGACAACAACAAGATTGTGTACACGAAGAAGTACTATGCATTCGGCCAGTACACCCGTTACATCCGTCCGGGCATGATTATGCTCAAGTCCGGCAGTAATGTTGTGGCTGCGTATGATCCGGCAGCCGGTCAGGTTGTGATTGTGGCGTTCAATAAAGACGGCAATGCAAGTGATCTGAATGTAGATCTGTCCGCATTCCAGACTGTCGGTGAAACCGCACAGGTTATCCGTACCAGCAAGACGGAGAACTGGAAGGAGCTCAGCCCCGTGGCACTCAATGGCACACGCCTGAGCACTTCTCTTGCAGGTCATTCTGTGACTACTTTCATCATTGACGGCTGCGGCGGCAATGCGGGAACCGGTCTTCAGTTTGAGGAATCTCAGCTTTCCGGTTCTGAAGCGTGGGGCAACGGTGCAGGCAATGATTATCGTAAGGCATTTGACGGCGATACCGGCTCCTTCTTTGACGGTGTGGGAGCTGGATGGGTACAGGCTGATCTTGGCGCAGTCTATGAGCTGAGCTCGATTGCCTACTGCCCCCGCAAGAGCTATGAATACCGCATGACAGATGGCTACTTCGAGGTTTCCACAGACGGTGAGACTTGGAAGAAGGTTCACACCATCACCTCCAAGCCTTCCTTTGGCATGCACACTGTCCGGCTTAAGAGCGAGGACGCCAAGGCACGTTATGTCCGCTATGCTGTGCCGGAGGGGAAACCGCAGAATTCCGACAATCCGGATGATGTGTACTGCTGTAACATCGCAGAAATCCGCATCAATGGCAAGCTCAGCGTGAAGGATAATTTTGACAAGCTCACACCGGTTGCCACCTCTGGTTCTAATTCTTGGAAGAATCAGGCGGATTACAACTACACCAAGGCATTTGACGGCAGTACCGGCACGTTCTTCGACGGTGTCGGTGCCGGCTGGGTACAGGCAGATCTCGGTGAGGTCTATGACCTGCACGCAATCGGCTATGCAGCCCGCAGCGGCTATGAGCCCCGCATGGTGGACGGCTACTTCGAGGTTTCTGAGGATGGCGAGAACTGGGAGAAGGTTTACACCGTAAGCGGTACGCCTTCGAGTTCTATGCAGTATACCGTCCTGACAGAAGGCAGGAATGCCCGCTATATCCGCTATGCGGTTCCGGACGGCAAGCCCAATAACGGCGTGAATACGGACGATGTTTACTGCTGCAACGTTGCAGAAATTGAGCTGTACGGCAGCCCGGTCAGCGTTGTTGTACCGCCGCTTGCCGGTGATCTGAATGCGGACGGCGCTGCGGATCTTCTTGATCTTATCACGCTTCAGAAGTTTGTCCATGGCATTGGAACACTTCCGGAGGGTGCTGCCGCAGATCTCCTTGAGGATGGTACCGTTGATGTATTTGATCTCGCCATGCTCAAGCGCCTGCTGCTGCAAAAAGCATAACCCCTCACCAATATCAACAGCAATTATGGAAGGTTCAATAGTTGTTTTTTATGCCCCCGATCATTCGAGGGCATTTCTTTTGTTGGTCAGCGGCTTGTCGATCAGCTTATAAAAGACATGGATCGTTCTCGGAAGGTTGCGGTGACCTGG
>JAFXOO010000008.1 GCA_017528675.1 Oscillospiraceae bacterium
GCATAGCCGTATTCAATCAGCGCATATTCATTGTCCCGTACAGTCACAGGATCCCCGTAAAGTCCGCAGGTACAAGCTTTTTCACAGAGTGCAGGACATACACGGGATGTGAATTCCGGAAAGTTATTCGTCACAAGCAGCCGGGTAAGTGCCTGGGGTTCGTAGCCATGGTAAAGCAGATCGTTCCACTCCGGGATGAGATTGTTCAGCGGGCATCCGGAGATCATCCCACAGAGCATCTGCCCGTTCTGACAGAAGGGCACGCCGCAATCCATACAGCGTCCTGCCTGCTCCTGCCGTTTCTCTTTCGGAAGCGGCCTGTGGAATTCATTGAAATGCTGAATGCGCTCAAGCGGCGGTATTTCAGCATTATCAGTGCGTTCATAATCGATAAATCCTGTTGCCTTTCCCATTGTCACGCTTCCTTTCTCAGTGCATTGAAGGCCTCAATCTCCGCCTCGTCGGCAGGAACACCCTGTGCAGTCAGACTTGCAACGGTGCTCGTAATCTTGGCATAATCATGTGGAATGATCTTCTTGAACTGCGACAGATAGTGCTCAAAATCTGCCAGAATCCGCTTCGCTTTCGGAGAACCGGTCACCGCAAGATGCGCCTCGATCATGGAGCGAAGCTCGGTGATATCCGCCTTCTCCTTCACACTTTCCATAGCAGCAAGCGTCTTATTGAGCCGGGTATAGAGATCGTGCGCCTCATCAAGCACATAGGCGATACCGCCGGACATGCCTGCCGCAAAATTCTTGCCTGTGCGGCCGAGAATCACGACTCTGCCGCCCGTCATATACTCACAGCCATGGTCGCCCACGCCCTCACACACAGCATAGGCACCGGAGTTCCTTACGCAGAAGCGCTCGCCGGCGATTCCATTGATGAACGCAGCGCCGGAGGTCGCACCGTAAAGCGCCACATTACCTGCAATGATATTGTCCTCTGCTGCAAATCCTGCATGCTTCGGTGGGAATACGGCAATTTTACCGCCGGAGAGTCCCTTTCCGAAATAGTCGTTCGCATCACCTTCCAGCAGCAGCGTCAGTCCCTTTGGAATAAATGCACCAAAGCTCTGACCGCCGCTGCCGTGACAATGGACAGTGTAAGTGTCGTCTGCAAGCCCCTGCTCACCGTGAAGACGGGTAATCTCCGAGCCGAACAGAATACCGAACGATCTGTCCGTATTCTGAATCCGGAGGTCGAGAGAGGCACGCCTGCCCTTCTGCAAAGCATTGCCCATCTTTGCAAAAAGCGCTGTTTCATCCGCAGTTGTTTCAAGCTTGAAATCATAGAGATTCCGGGGATCAAAATGCAGTGTTTCGCCCGGAATGGTGTGAAGCAGCCCCGAAAGATCAATATCCGGCGCCTCGTCTGTGCGCAGGAGCAGATCGGTTCTGCCGACGAGCTCATCCACTGTGCGGATGCCGAGCTTCGCCATGTATTCCCGGAGCTCCTGCGCCACAAAATGCATGAAGTTCACAACATATTCCGGTTTTCCACGGAAACGCTTGCGCAGCTCCGGGTTCTGGGTTGCAATGCCCATCGGGCAGGTATCGAGATTGCAGACACGCATCATTGTGCAGCCCATTGTTACGAGCGGTGCCGTTGCAAAGCCGAATTCTTCCGCACCGAGCAGCGCTGCCACCAGAACATCCCGCCCGTTCATGAGCTTGCCGTCTGTTTCAAGCACCACACGGGAGCGCAGCCCGTTGAGTATGAGCGTCTGGTGCGCTTCTGCGAGGCCAAGCTCCCAGGGCAGTCCCGCATTATAAATCGAGCTGCGGGGGGCTGCGCCTGTACCGCCGTCATAGCCTGAGATAAGCACGACCTGGGCGCCTGCCTTGGCAACGCCTGCCGCAACGGTTCCAACGCCTGCTTCGGATACAAGCTTCACAGAAATTCTTGCATCCCTGTTTGCATTTTTCAGGTCATAAATGAGCTGCGCCAGGTCTTCAATCGAATAAATATCATGATGCGGGGGCGGAGAAATCAGCCCCACGCCCGCTGTGGAATGACGGGTTTTTGCAATCCACGGATAGACCTTCTCCGACGGCAGATGCCCGCCTTCACCGGGCTTGGCACCCTGCGCCATTTTGATCTGTAGCTCCTTCGCAGAGACAAGATACTCCGATGTCACACCAAATCTGCCCGATGCCACCTGCTTGATCGCAGAGCATTTGTCGGAATGCAGACGCTCCGGGGATTCGCCGCCCTCACCGGAATTCGACTTGCCCCCGATCCGGTTCATGGCAAGGGCAAGACATTCGTGTGCCTCCTGCGAGATCGAGCCATAAGACATTGCTCCTGTCTTGAACCGCTTGCAGATGCTCTCGACAGATTCGACCTCCTCCAACGGAATGCCGCCGTCCTCCGGATACCGGAAATCAAGCAGACTGCGTATGGTCATATGCCTGTCCTCGCTGGTCAGTGCGCTGGAGTATTCCCGATAGATTTCATAATTTCCTGTCCATGCCGCCTTCTGGAGCAGATGGATTGTTTCAGGGGTATACAGATGATCGGTCTTACCGCTGCGGAGCTGGTGCAATCCCCTGCTCGACAGCGACGGGTCTGTGTGCAGGCCAAGCGGGTCAAAAGCCATGCGGTGCATATGCTCGATGCGGCGGCTGATATCGGTCAGACCAATGCCGCCGATTCTGCTGACTGTACCACGGAAATAACGCCGGATGACCTCCTGTGAGATGCCGACTGCCTCAAAAAGCTTGCTGCCCTGGTAGGACTGGATGGTAGAAATACCCATCTTTGAAGCTATTTTCACAATGCCATGCAGCACGGCACTGTTGTAATCGTCCTCTGCTGCATAGTGATCCTTGTCAAGCTGTCCGGTGCGGATAAGATCGTGGATGGTTTCATGCGCAAGATAGGGATTGACAGCGCAGGCACCATAGCCGAGCAGTGCGGCAAAATGATGCACCTCACGGGGCTCTGCACTTTCGAGCACAATGGACACTGCCGTGCGCTTCTTGGTGGAGACAAGGTGCTGCTGTAACGCCGATACTGCCAGCAGCGACGGGATGGCACAACGGGATTCATCCACATCCCGGTCTGACAGAATGAGGATATTGGCACCGCTCCGGTATGCCTTGTCTGCTTCAATGAACAGGCGGTCAATCGCATGTTCGAGCGTGGTGCCGATGTAAAACGTGATCGGAATAACGGCTGCCTTCAGGCCAGGGGTCTGGAGGGACTTGATCTTCAGGATATCCGTCTCGCTTAGAATCGGGTTCACGATCTTGAGCACATGACAGTTCTCCGGTGATTCTTCAAGCAGATTGCCGTCCTCTCCGATATAGACGGTCGTATCCGTCACAATCTCCTCCCGGATGGCGTCAATGGGCGGATTCGTCACCTGCGCAAAGAGCTGGCGGAAGTAGTTGAACAGCGGCGGACGCTCAGCATCGAGAGCCGGAAGCGGCACATCACTGCCCATGGAGGCTATCGGTTCTGCACCGTTCTTCGCCATCGGCAGAATACTGCGGCAGATGTCCTCATACGAATAGCCGAATGCCTTTTGCAGGCGGGTCAGATCCTCGTGGGAATACATGCGTACCTTCTGGTTCGGGATATGCAGATCGCCAAGCTGCTGCAAATGCATATCAAGCCACTCGCCGTAAGGCTGCGCCGAGGCATAGAGATGCTTGATCTCGTCATCATCCACAAGCCTGCCCTGCTTCGTATCGGCAAGAAGCATTTTTCCGGGGCGCAGACGGTCTTTCTTCACAATCTGCTCCGGAGGAATGTCGATACAGCCCGTTTCGGATGAAAGCACCAGAAAACCGTCAGATGTGATGCAATAGCGGGACGGCCGCAGGCCATTGCGGTCGAGCACAGCACCCATGACCTCGCCGTCCGAGAACAGGATGGATGCCGGCCCGTCCCAGGGCTCCATCATCGTCGCATAATACTGATAAAAGTCATGCTTGTCCTGTGAAAGTGTGCGGTCGTTTTTCCACGGCTCCGGGATGAGCAGCATGACGGCCTTCGGCAGCGGCATGCCTGACATCACGAGGAATTCGAGCGCATTGTCAAGCCTTGCGGAATCTGAGCCGGCCGGATCGAGCGCCGGCAGAATCTTGTGCATATGGTCTGAAAATGCTGCACAGGACATCGTTTCCTCCCGGGCAAGCATCTTGTCGGCATTGGCCACGGCACCTTTTGCCGACACCATAGTGCCGTTTGTGTTGTCGAGAACAGTGTTGACCTTCTGCGTGAGCACAGGCATCTCGCCGTTGAGCTGAGCCAGCAGCACGTTGAGCTGGC
>JAFXOO010000079.1 GCA_017528675.1 Oscillospiraceae bacterium
GACATTTCTCTTGCCGCCGGTCACGAGCTGGCCGTTGTTGTTGTAGATGGATACCTCTACTGCGGAAAGTGCCGCACCGGTGGAGGTTACCACGCCGGTCACATTCACGGGCTTGCCGGGTGCGAGCGGGTTCGGTACAGTTGTGCCGCCGGTGAGCTTCACATCACCGTTCTGGGTTGTGCTGCCGCCGCCGTTGCCGACAGTAAACGGATCGCTGACGATGGTCTGCGAACTGCCGTCGCTGAGCACCACAGATACATGGAACTGGTAATTGCCATTCTGAAGTCTGTCGAATGCAATGTACGGATCAAGATTCTTCAGGTCATAGCTTCTGGCGTTGACCGTTACGGTTCTGCCGGAGATCATGCCGCCGGTTGTTGCAGGATAGATGCCTGCGGTAACAGAGGCAATGTTCAGGCCAGACGAGCTGATGATACCGGTCACATTCACGAACTTGCCGGGAGCAAGCGGATTCGGAATGGTCATCTTGTTGCTGATGCTCACGCCGCTGCCGACAATCGGTTCCGGAGTTGAGCCGCCGTTGCCGACTGTGAACTTCTTGGTGACGAGCGCATAATTCGAGTTGGATGCGTTGGAAGCGATGACTGCATAGGTATAGGAACCGTTCGGCAGCTTGTTGAAAGCAACAAACGCATCGAGGTTTTTCAGGTTATAGCTCTTGGCGCCCGGATTGATGGTTCTGCCGGTTACGAACTTACCTACAGAATCGTAAACGCCTACTGTCAGGGAAGTCATATTGGAGTTGGCAGAGGTGACAGTGCCGACAACGTTCACGATAGCGCCGGCCGGCAGATTATCCGGAACATTGGTGCCGCCGGAGATCGTCAGTACATCGTTGGCAGCCGGTGCGGATGTGCCGTTGCCGACCGTGAATGCCTGGCTGACGAGGGTGTAGTCGCTGTTGGTGGAATTCGTTGCCTTGACTGCATAGGTATAGCTGCCGGCCGGAAGTGTGCTGAACGATACATAGTAGTCCAGATTCTTGAGGTCGTAGCTGGTGGAATTCGGGGTCACAGTCCTGCCGGTCACGAATCTGTTGGAAGCATCATACACACCTGCGGTGAGGGAGGTGATAATGGAATTGCCGGAAGTCACTGTGCCGTATACATTGACAGGCTGACCTGCGCTGATGGTTGCAGGAACCGTCGAGCCGCCGGTGATGGTCAGCGGATCGCTGAGCACCGGTACGGACGACCCGTCGGTCACTGTAAAGAGCTTGGTGTACAGTGCATAGTGATCGCCGCTTGCTACGGTAGCAATCACAGAGAAGGAATAGCTGCCGACTGTAAGCGAATTGAACGACACTGCCGCATCCAGATTGCGGATGTCATAGCTCAGCGAATTCGGGTTCACAATGGTACCCGTCACACGCTGTCCCTGGTCATTCCAGACGCCGACCTCAACTGCCGTGATCAGGTCTCTGGTGGAGTTGATCGTGCCGGTCATGGTGACATAGGAGCCGAGCTTGACGTGATCCGGAATGGATACGCCGCCGCTGTAGGTCAGCGGGCTGGAAGGATTGACATTCTGGCCGCCGGAGCCGACGATGAACTGCTTGTTGACGAGCGTGTAGTTGCTGTTTGCGGCATTGGTCGCAATGACAGCATAGATGTACTTGCCGGCTGTGAGTCTGTTGAAGGCAACATAGCTGTCAAGTCTGCTCAGGTCGTAGCTTCTGGCATTCGGTGCGATGGTACGGCCGGTGATGAACTTGCCGTCCATGCCGTATACGCCGACTGTCAGTGCCGTGATATTGGAGGATGCCGAGTTTACAACGCCGGTGACATTGACTATCTGGCCAATCGCAATATTCTCCGGCAGATTGGTGCTGCCGCTGATGGTCAGATTATCGCTGACAACCGGAGTGGATGAGCCGCCGTCACCGACTGTGAAGGCGAGCGTTACGAGCAGCTTGTTGGAATTGGCTGCGTTGGTTGCACGCACCTCGTAGGCATATCTGCCTGCCGGAAGCGCCGTGAACTTCACTGCGCTGTCAAGCTGGCTGAGGTTGTAGCTTCTTGCATTCGGGGTAACAGTCTTGCCGCTGACCATTCTGCCGTTCGCATCATAGATGCCGGCAGTCAGGGAGGTGATGTTCGAGGACGCAGATGTCACAACGCCAGTCACGCTGACTGCCTGGCCGACCTTAAGGGCAGCGGGGACATTGTTGCCGCCGGTCAGGTTCAGGCTGTCCTCGGTGGCGTTCGGTGTGCCGACGGTGAACTGCTGGGTCACCAGTGCATAATTGCTGTTCGCCGCATTGGTTGCCATGACGGAATAGGTGTACTTTCCGGCTGCAAGCCTGGTAAACGCCACATCATTGTCCACACGGCGCAGATCAAAGCTCTTTGCATTCGGGGTCACGGTTTTACCGGTCACCATCTTGCCGGTCTCATCAAATACGCCGACCGTCAGGGAGGTGATGTTGGAATTGGCAGAAGTTACCGTGCCGACAACATTGACAGCCTGACCCTGGGTAATGGTGGCCGGAACGGTCATGCCACCGGTCAGCGTCAGCGCATCGGCTGCGGCGCCCTTGGCAATCACCTTGAAGGTCTGGTTGACAATGGTGTAATTGGCATTGCCGCTGTTGGAGGCAATGACCTTGTAGGTATAGGTGCCTGCGGCAAGCTTGTCGAAGAATACGGCTTCATCAAGCGCCTTCAGGTCATAGGTCTTGGCATTCGGAATGACAGAGGTGCCGCTGAGTCTGTTGCCGGCAGTGTCATAAATGCCCACGCTCACAGAGGTGATGTTGGAAGCAGCGGAGGTCACAATACCAGTAACATCCACCAGAGAGCCCTGCTCCAGCTCAGCCGGAACACTGGTGCCGCCTGTGATGGTCAGCGTATCTGCCTGCGGATCCGCACCGGAAACGGTGAAGGTCAGCTCAGAGAGCGTCACATTGGTGTGTGTGGCGTTGCTGGCGGTTACACGATAGGTATAGGTGCCGGCAGAGAGCTTGTCGAATACGACATATCTGTCCAGACGGTTCAGGTCATAGGTCTTGGCGTTCGGCTGGGCGGTACCGCCGCTGAGCTTGGTTCCGTTGGCATCGTACACGCCGACATTGACAGAAGTGATCTCGGAGTCCGCAGAGGACACAGTGCCCTTGACGATCAGGAAAGCGCCCTGGTCGAGTGCGGACGGGATTGCCGTGCCGCCGGTCAGTGTCAGTGCATCGCCCTCAACCGGATCCTGACGAGTCTCGGAAGCCGGCTGGGTCGCAGGCTGTGTTGCAGGCTCGGTAGACGGCTGTGTTGCGGCCTGGGTGGCAGGCTGGGTTGCAGCCTGGGTGGCGGGTTCCGTCGGATCCTCGACAACCGGCATCGGGGGTGTCGCAGGATCGCCGTTCGGGTCGGCGGTCGGATCCGCCTGTGTTGTAAGCTGTGTTGCAGGCTCTGTTGCCTCCGTACCCGGAAGCACAGGTGTCTGCGGATCAGTCGTATCGGCAGTAAGCGGTGAAAGTGCAGCAGCATAGGCTGGCATCGCCGTTACCGCAGTACCCTGCAGCACGAGCGCTGTTGCCAGAACGCCGGCAGCGATCTTTCTCGAATTCTTCTTTTTCATGTTTCAGCCTCATTTCTTTCTATTCGCAACGGTTCGTACAAACGGATGAACCATAGTATTGCCGCTCTTTTCCCGTGCAATTTCTATGTTCCTAACCTACATTATAACATGTAAGGCAAATAAAGTCAATATGCGACATGTACAAAAGGTGCGGTAAAATAGTTGCCGAATTGTAACGAATTTGTAAGAATTTACGCAGCACAGGGAATCCCGTGCCAATTTGATTTTTGTGAAATCAGCACAAGCCAAATCTGAAAATCTGTGCAAATCGCCAGTTGAAAGCATAGTTTGCCTATGGTATAATAGTATAAACAAGGTCAACAGCAAAGGAGTGATCTATTGAAGATTTCAACAAAGGGCCGTTATGCCCTGCGGATGCTGGTCTATCTCGCCCAGCACGAGTCAGACGGTTATGTCTCACTGAAGGAGATTGCAGAGGAGCAGAATATCTCCAAAAAATACCTGGAGCAGATTGTGCCGATGCTCAACAAAAGCGGCATTCTGCGCACAAACCGTGGCAACCACGGCGGCTATATGCTGGCAAAACGCCCGAACGAATGCACAGTCGGGGATGTACTGCGTGCCACCGAGGGAAGCCTCGCTCCGGTTGCCTGTCTGGAATATGAGGACAATGACTGTCCGAGAGTAGCCGACTGCGCCACGCTCTATATCTGGGAAGGGCTGTACAAGGCTGTGAGCAACTACCTGGACGGGATCACACTCCAGGACATTCTCACCCGCAGCTCCAGCGGGGACGAATACTGCATATAACGCAGAAAGCACCGGATCACAGGGATGACCCGCCCCCTGTCAAGTAGACAGCGCAAAAAACAAAAATAATCTATGTAGTGACCAAAAGCAGTCTGTGCAATTTGTGCAGGCTGCTTTGTCGTTGGCAGC
>JAFXOO010000080.1 GCA_017528675.1 Oscillospiraceae bacterium
GCACCGTCGGGTCTGCGGCCTGCACCGGCAAAGCGGAGAGCATTGCCGCCGCCGTCACAGCAGCGGTGACGAGTCCTGCACGGATCTGTTTCATAAGCTTCCTCCTTAGATCTGGACAACATGTTTCACATTCAGGGAAGCGCAGAATCATTTGATAATCCAGCGCTTCGGGAATAGGAAAGGGGTATTTGTGTGACTGTATCTATTGTACTATATTCAGGGCAGAATGTCAAGAGGGAGAATCTGCCGGTACCGGGAAAGGACGTTATCAAAAAGGCAGGGAGCCGTGCCCCCTGCCCTCGCAGTGATTGCATTCATTCCGCATCGGTGTGCCGCTTTTCGTAGATCGTGTAGAACAGCAGCAGAAACAGCTCACCGAACATGGTGATCAGGAAGATCAGGTCAAAATTGCCCGTGGCAGGGCCGAGTGCTGCAAAGCTGAACATCAGCACGCTGCCGAGCAGGATGCTGGCACTGCGCTCCCGGAGCAGCAGATAGATGCCTGTGATGATGACCGGGATGATGCAGCCGTAGGTGATGACGGAGTTGGCAATCTCCATCCAGGAATCCCTGGGGCTTACCGAGGCAAACCGCACAATGTCCCCGATCTCCTCCTGAAGGGCAATCTCACGGGAAAAGCCAGTAAAACCGCCCGCCAGCATGATGAGCAGCGTCACAACAACCAGAATGCGCCTTGGAATGGGCCACAGCGGCAGCGCCAGCACGCAGATCGTGAGATTGAGCGGCACCAGCAGCCCGTGCAGCGTGAAGCGCATCTGGCTCAGGATTGCAAGAACCGGCTCGACCAGCTTTCCGCCCAGGCCGATGACCGCTGCATCAATGCACAGCCCCAGCCCCAGCAATGCCATGCACAGAATGATCGGTGCCCGCTTTTTCCCGAAATCCGAGAACAGGATGATCGTCAGAATCACCTCGGCGGCGGCGAGTACCCACTCCACATATAAACCATATTCCAGCAGAAATGTCCGCATGGGAAAACCTCCTGTACTTCTTTGGTGATTAGTCCTGTAGGCAACACCGCACAAAGCCCGCCTGACGGCTTGGCGGCACATCTGCTTGCATCTTTTCCGTCATCTTGCACAGAAATTCCTTGCTGGGCGCCAGCCCAGCGGCGTCATTTCTATACAATCTGACGAAAAATCTGACTGCGCATCTGTACCACCAGCTCTGTGCGGTATTACCTATAGTATTTTAGCATACTGTACAGGAAATGTCAAGCCTCCCGGAATCGGTTTGGATACCTTGACAAAATACAGCATTCATGTTATACTAATAGCACAAAACAACAGGGGGGCACAGCATGAAGACAGCAGATGTTTTGCAGGCGTTCGGCATTACGGCGCCCTGTACAGCGTGTACGCCGGTGACGGAGGGGCACATGCACCTGACCTGGTATATCGAAACGGCAGATGGCAGCTATGTGCTGCAAGAGCTGCGTCATGCCGAACCTGCGGCACTGATGGACAACATCACCATGCTGACAGCGCATGTCCGTGACAGGCGGGATGTGCACATACCGCACTTTTACCCCGCAGCAGACGGGCTGCTGCACGAGGGGCGCTACCGGCTGATGAACCGCATTCCCGGTGAACCGGTGACGGCGGCGGCCTCCCCGGCGCAGATCGAGGCGGCAGGCTTTGCCTTCGGCCGTTTTGATGCGGCGCTGCACGGCCTTGAGGGGCTGCGGGAGGTCTATCCCGGACTGCACAATACCATCGCCTACCGTGACCGGCTCCGCAGCCTGCGCCTCCCGGTACAGTATACCCAGCTCCACCGCAAGGCGGCGACCCTCGGTGAGGCAGCGTGCAGCCTCTGGGAGCAGCAGCGGAGCGGACTTCTGCCGCTGCGCAACGTCCACGGCGATACCAAGGGCAGCAATGTGCTCGTGCACGGGACGGATGCGGCGGTGATTGATCTGGATACCGCCGGAAAGGGGCTCGCTGCCTATGATTACGGCGACGGCATCCGCTCACTGGCGCAGCGTGCCGGTGTGCTGGACAGAGAACGCTTCCGGGCATTCACAAGAGGCTTCCTGCGGGGGATGCCGCTGCTGAGCGAGGAGGAAATCCGTTCGCTCGTGCCGGGCATCTGCTGCATCACAACCGAGCTTGCCATGCGGTATCTGATCGACATTGCAGAGGGCTGCCGCTATTTTGGAAAAGCACCGGAGCAGGCGGCTGCCAGGGCGGGAGAGCTGCTTGCGTTTGCGTTTGAGATACTTGCACAGGAACAAATGCTGCAAGGAGAGCTGCAACAGCTCCGCAGCAGAGAATAGGAGGATACAGCTATGAACATCCGCATTACAAGCGACAGTACCACGGACCTGAGTCCGGAGCTGCTGGAACGTTATCAGGTGGCACTTCTTCCGCTGAGTGTATCCATCGGGGAGAACACTTTCACGGACGGTGTGGATATTACGCCGGATGATATCTATGCCAATTATGAGAAGAACGGCACGCTGCCCAAGACCGCAGCGCCGAATTTAGACGCAGCATCGTCATTTTTCCAGGAGCAGTTCGATGCCGGCTCCGATGCGGTCATCCACTTCACAATCAGCTCGGAGATGAGCTCAAGCTATGCGAATGCAGTGCTTGCAGCCGAGGAGCTGGGGCGTGTGCATGTGGTGGACACGAGGAACCTGTCCACGGGCGGCGGTCTGCTCGTGATTGCCGCAGCAGAAATGGCAGCACAGGGCATGGAGCCGGAGAAAATCGCAGCGGAATGCCGTGCACTGACGTCCAGGGTGGATGCGTCCTTCGTGGTGGACAATCTGGAATTCCTGGTCAAGGGCGGGCGGTGTTCTCCGCTGGCAGCCTTCGGAGCAAACGTGCTCCAGCTCAAGCCGTGCATCATCGTGCAGGACGGAAAAATGGACGTCGGCAAGAAATACCGTGGCAAATTTGCAGCGGTTCTGCCGAAATACATCCATGACCGCATAGGCGATGCAAGCAACATCCGGAAGAACCATATTTTCGTCACCCACGCCGGCTGCGACGAGAAGATCATACAGGCATGCGTGGCGGAACTGAAGCAGATCGCCTCGTTTGACGAAATCCACATCACCCGTGCCGGCTGCACCATTTCGAGCCACTGCGGCCGCAACACCCTCGGCGTCCTGTTCCTCCGGCGGTGAGCCCCCGCGGGGAGCCCCCGCTGGCAGATTGCTTCGAGGATTACAATGCACTATTTCACCGACCACATGCCCCCAATGCCTTACGGCAAAGGGGGCATTGCTATGCGCCTTAGCACATCGCAGCAAAGCTGCTCCTGTTTCATTTTCTGGTGTTTCATAGGACGGTGCAACATATTCTCTTTCCACCGCCCAATCCGCAGCGAGCGAAGCGATGCTGCCCAATCCCCCTGTGCGGCGAGCGCAGCAAAGCCGCCCAATCCTGCGGCAAGCGCAGCAAAGCCGCCCAAATCCCCCTGTGCGGCGAGCGCAGCGATGCCGCCAAGCCGACCCTCATCTGTTTGGCTGCCCATGCCCCGAACCGCACCC
>JAFXOO010000081.1 GCA_017528675.1 Oscillospiraceae bacterium
CTTCCTCCTGCGGGGTCTGGCGGACATCCGGCGGGCGGATCTGCCCGTTCTCCGGAATCTCTGCCTCCGGGAGCGAATCAAAGCTCCAGCCCTCCCAAGCCAGAGCGACAATCCCGCCGCCATCCGTATAGGATGCCGGTGTGACAGCTTCTCCGCTTTCCGGCGCATCTGTCCCCGCCTCGGTCATTTCCGGCGGCTTTTCGGGAGGACGCATGTTCGCATAGCCACCGCCCGGCGGCTGGGTGTTGAGCGAATCATACCGGTCACTCGCAGCAATCTGTTCCAGCAAGCGCATGGACTGTGACTGACTGACGGTTTTCATAATCATATTGATCGCCGTCAGCATGATGAGAAATACTACCACCAGAATCGCCATTGCTGTAAGAATGAACCGCAGCCGCATCATGCGGATGACATCTCTGCGGAGATCCTGGATACTGGTTTTTATCTGTTTCAGATCCGGCAGTTTCATCGCAATTTATGCCCCGCCTTCCAGATAATACCCGATGCCACGGGCGGTCTTGATGGTAACAGCAGAGCCGACAGCGCCGAGCTTCTTGCGCAGAAACGAGATATAGACCTCGACGTTGTTGTACTCCACATCGCTTTCATAGCCCCAGATCTTTTCAATAAAGCGCTCCTTCGGGATAAGCTGCTTCGGGTTGGCAATCAGCAGCTCCATGATCTGGTATTCCTTCAGACTCAGCTTGACAAACTGCCCTTCCCTACTGAGTGAGAACGTGGATTTGTTCAGGGCGATGTCCCCGAAGGTGAATTCGTCCGTCACCACCTCGCCCTTGCGGCGGGTCAGTGACCGCACCCGTGCCAGCAGCTCGCCGGTGACAAACGGCTTGGTCAGATAATCATCCGCACCGCTGTCGAGGCCGTTGATATTGTCCTCGGTGTCGGATCTTGCGGTGAGCAGCAGAACCGGAGTGCTGATTTTGTGCTTCCGCAGGGCTTTCAGGACATCAATACCGTTCATTTTCGGCAGCATAATATCCAGAATGATACAGTCATAGATTCCGGTCAGCCCGTATTCCAGGCCGTCCTCACCGTCATAAACAGCGTCCACTGCATATTTGTTACGTTTCAGAATTTCGCTGAGCGCATCAGCAAGCGCCACTTCATCCTCAACAACCAGAATTTTCATCAGCCTTCCTCCGTTTCTGTTGGATATCAGAGCATGAAACCCCTTGCATCTTTTTTAAAAATGTGCTATACTATTATCATAGCACAAAAAAAGTGAATTGGCAAGAATTTTGAAGAAGTTTCACAAAACTTTGTGCATAATGCGCAGAAAGCCGGGTATACTTTCAGAAAACACAAAGGAGCAATGCAGTATGAAAGTAACCCCTGCGATCTATCAGGCCATGACGGCCAAGGCGGAACCGCATTCAAAATCCGGCGTCAACATCCCGATGGCATTTCTGACCGGCGGTCTGATCTGTGTGATCGGACAGCTTCTGCTCATGGGCTTTTTGCAGCTCGGCTTGCCGCAGGATGCCGCATCCGCCTGGACTTCCGTGACGCTGGTCGCATGCAGCGCCGTGCTCACGGGCTTCGGTCTGTATGAACGGCTCGCTCGCCATGCCGGTGCCGGCACGCTCGTGCCGATCACAGGCTTTGCCAATGCCGTCACATCCGCCGCTGTTGAAGCCAGAACCGAAGGCTTTGTACTCGGCATCGGCACAAAGATTTTCACCATTGCAGGCCCCGTGATTCTCTATGGATGCACGGCTGCGGCAGTCTATGGTGTGATACGGTATCTGGTCATTTCTTTCTGGAGGTAAGCTATGAAGCTCTATGTCACCCGCCACGGCGAAACGGAATGGAACGCCGCCGAAAAAATCAGTGGCATTACCGATATTGCCCTTGCCCCGGCAGGACTGCGGCAGGCGGAACAGCTTGCGGAGCAGTGTGCTGCTGCGGGTGACATCAGCCGCATCATTGCCTCTCCGATGCAGCGGGCGCAGATGACTGCGCAGGCCGTCTCCCGGCGCATCGGCATCCCCGTCCAGACGGATGAGCGTCTGCGGGAGTGGAACTACGGCACTTTCGAGGGGCAAAGCCGCCAGACACCCGGTTTTTCCGAAGCCAAAGCCGCATGGGGCTGCAAAATGCCCGGCGGTGAATCCGTTTTCCAGATCGTCCAGCGTGCCTACAATGTCATTGATGATGTCAGGGCACACTATCCGGATGACAACGTTCTGCTTGTCTGCCACGGCGGTATCTGCCGGGTCATCGACAGCTATTTCCATGACATGACGCTCGACCGCTTCATGCACTTCTTCATGGGCAACTGTGAGCTGCGGGTCTACGAGCTGTAACATCTACATAAGGAGGCATCTCCATGGACAAATCCAGCATTTCCAAGCCAAGTCTCCGGCGTCTGCCGGTCTATCTGAGCTATCTCAAAACGCTCCCCCCATCCACCCGCACAATCTCCGCAACAGCGGTTGCAGCAGCGCTCGGACTCAACGAGGTGCAGGTGCGCAAGGATCTCTCTGCGGCAAGCAGCAGCGGCGGACGCCCGAAGATGGGCTATTCCGTTGAGGAGCTGATTGCTGATCTGGAGGAATTCCTCGGCTATCGGAACACCAAGGATGCCATTCTGATCGGCGTTGGCAGACTCGGCGGTGCCCTGCTGTCCTTCACGGGATTCCAGGCATGCGGCATGCGCATTGCAGCAGCATTCGACAATGATCCGATGAAGATCGGCACCTGCATCGGCGGTGTCCAGATTCACGATATCCTGGACTTTCCGATTGTCTGTCCGCACATGGGGGCGCATATCGGCATCCTGACCACCAGCCCGGAGCATGCCCAGGCGCTCTGCGATCTGATGCTGGAACACGGCATTCTGGCCATCTGGAACTTCTCCACGGCGCACCTTGAGGTACCGGACAACATCATCGTACATAACGAGAACCTCGCCGTATCCCTTGCCATGATCTCCCACGATCTGGAGGAGATGCTGGACAAGGAAGGCGGCAAGAATTCCTGAAGCGACCCATCTTGTTGATAAAGCCCTTTGTCTGGTGCCGGCGCACCGGTGAGGGGGCTATATTTCGCAGGGGATTCGCCCCTGCCCAATGCTAACAACTTAGCAGAATAAAACCTGCGGGTGCAGGGCGGTCACCGCCCTGCCGAGGGTGGTTTAGGAGGGGCGAGCAGCCCCTCCTGAGTCGGCGCAAGCCGACAAAAAGCTTAAGTTGTTAGCATTGCGTCCCTGCCCCCTGTGCCATACGGCGCAGAACCTATCGTTTGAGCTTTTTGACAGACCAAAGGCTGCTGTACCCGGAAAGGTACAGCAGCCTTTGCAATTTATACAGACTCCTCGTCCATTTTCGAGATGTACAGTGCACACTCCATCGCCAGCCTGAACGCTTCCTCCGGCTTGATGACCTTTGCGGCAACCGACATCATATTCTGAAGCACAATTCCGAACAGCACCGGCCATTCCTCCGGACTTTCGCAGTATTTTGCCGTCATATTCTCATAGATGCCGTCCCAGCAGTTTTTGATCTCACCGAACACATAGGCCGGCGGATACTTGTTCCAGATCCGGTATTCGCCGGAGCCGAGGACTGCTGCCGCCTTGCGGACAAGCGGCAGGACATCCGGCACCGGTTCCCCCGGCGCAGCATGTGTACAGAAGCCCACGCAAAAAGAAAGAACGCTGTACTGCCCCTCAAGCAGATACTTGTTGACCTCATCGCCCATGTAGTATTTCTTGTGGTCATCCGTTTCCACCACAACAAACAAACCGCCGGTGGACTTCACCGCCTGATGACAGGCATAGCCCGCCAGTCCGGACGCAAACAGCAGCCCCTTCTGCACATCAAAGCCCTGCTCTGTCTGGAATACGCTGCTGAACATCGCAAGAATGCTGCCGGCCTTTCCGGCAAGTCTTTCCAAATCCATAGTAACCTCCTCTGCTATAGTTCCTCTGCGTTGTATAAAAATGCGGGCGGGACACTCTTTGTCAGCCATACCCCATTTTCCGAAAGATAGAATACATAGCCCTGCCTTGCCATCTCAGCGGCAGGAATGCGGAACAGATACGGCTTTCCATGCCGGCTGCCGACCTTGCGGGCGGTTTCAATATCGCCGGAGAGATGCACATACAGCCGGCTCATGGGTCTGAGCCCCTCCGCACGGATCTGCGCTGCAAAGCGCTCTGCCGTTCCGTGGTAGAGATATTCCGGAGGCGCTGTCTCCTGCAAATCCACATCCACAGGGACAGAATGCCCCTGCACGGCACGGATGCGCTTTCCGTCCCCGCTGAAGGCATAGCGCCCCTTCTCATCTGTCCGCACGATCTCCTCCAGCATTTCCCGGTCAACCGGATACCCTGCCGCCGTCATCCCCTTTATCAGGCACTCCGCATCCGCCCAGCCATGGGGATCAAGCGTCACGCCCGCCGCCTCCGGCTTGTGCCGCAGTACCAGGGCAAGAAATTTGCTTGCTTTTGTCAGATTCATCTCTGTCACTTCCTTTTCCACAGCTCCAGTATCGTGTGTATCGCCAGCGCCGCCGCCAGCACAAAGCCGATCAGCGCAATGATGGGAATACCGTCCAACTGCGGCTGGATGTCCGTTGTGCACAAAGTACACGATCCCACAAACAGCACTGACGCAAAAATCGCCAGAATCAGATTCCTTACAATCACCGCAAGCTTATCAACCAGGTCGTCATAGCCTGTCAGCTCAAAGGCAATCTTCATCCGCCCCTTCGCCAGATTCCGCAGCAGTCCGATCACAGCGCTCGGAATCTTGGTTGCCTGCCTGCCGGTGGCAAGGAGCTCCTGCATCGCACCGGCGACCTTCTGGCGGATATCAAAGCTCTCCCGCATCCGCTCGGTCATCTTGCGGGTCATGGCATCAAAGACATTCAGCTCCGGGCAGAAGCTCTCCAGCACGCCCTCAATCGTCACAAAGCTCCGCACGAGCATGGTGAATTCCCCCGGCATCGAAATGTGATGCGTCGAAAGCATCGCCGTCAGATCCGTCATCAGTGCGCCCATATTGAGCCGTGACAGATCCTTGACCGCCACATGCCGGTCAATCAGGCCGTCCAGATCCTCAGTCAGCTTCTGCTTGTTGACCTTGCCGGAGGTGACGCCCATGGTAAGGATGGTATTTGTCAGATCCTCGCCGCTCTTTTCGACAAGTGCCAGCACGATTTCCTGGATAATGCCGATATTCTGCTCGCTGATATGCCCGATCATGCCGAAGTCGATCCAGTACGGCACGCCGTGGCTCAGCATGATGTTGCCCTGGTGCGGATCGCCGTGGAACACGCCGACATCCAGCACCTGGTGCAGGTAATTTTCCAGAATCAGCCTGCCGACCTCTGTGCGGTCAATCCCGTCCGCATCAATCTGCTCCGATCTGGACAGCGGATAGCCGTCCACATAGGTCTGGGTCAGAATCCGCTCTGTTGTCAGGTCGTCAATAATCATCGGACAGGACACCAGCCGCTCGTTTTCGATACACAGATTCCGGAAGGTACGGGTGTTCTCTGCCTCCACTCGGAAATCCAGCTCATCCTCAGTGACCTTCTCCAGTTCCTCTATCACGGATTTGAGATCCACCATCGAGCCGCCGGTCTCGCCCTCTGTTGCGACATTGACCACCGCCGCCAGCTTTTTGAGCAGGACAAAATCCTGGCGCACCATCTCAGCAATCATGGGACGCTGCACCTTTGTCACAACCCTGGTGCCGTCCTTCAGCACGCCGTAATGCGCCTGCGCAATGGAGGCGGAGCCGATCGGCTCATCCTTGAATTCGCTGTAAATTTCGTCAATCCTGCGGCCTGTCTCCTCCTCGATCACCGCACGGACTGCCTCCGCTTCAAGCGGCTTGACATTGCTGCGGAGCTTTTCAAGCTCCCGGCAGTAGCTCTCCGGCAGGATATCTGTACGGCTGGACATGATCTGTCCGATCTTCACATAGGTCGGCCCCAGATCCTCCAGGGTCGTCCGGAGTTCCTCCGGCGTAAAGCCGCCGGAATAGAAATTGTGTTTTGTAAAGACAGCCAGTATCTCCGCCGAGCGCCGGTTCGAGCGCCGCAGCGGCTTCTTTTGCTTCTGTTCCTTCTGCATGGCTGTCACCTCACTTCTTCTGAACCGGCCACAGCCAGATCAGCTTCAGACCGCTCACCAGTGCGGAATACAGCATCACGCCGCCCACCACTTGCAGCATTGCCTGCGTCGATGTCAGCCACGGATGCCAGAGGACAATCCCGCCGAACACGATCAGCAGGGCAGACAGCAGCACCAGCACCCACCAGCCCTGCTTTCCGGAATGCCGCAGGAACGCCAGCGTGTGAAAAATGCCGTGGATGCCGCTGAGAATGGGAAAAATCCCGACCAGCCACGAGAGTATCCACAGAAAAATTCCCTCATACAGCATGATCATGATGCCAAGCATCCCCATGGCAAGCACCA
>JAFXOO010000082.1 GCA_017528675.1 Oscillospiraceae bacterium
ACAGCTAAGGAAACGGCGATGATTGTATTTGCACGAATACTGTTAGGCGCTATGTTTGCAGGACGTCCGTCCGCCCTGCTGTACAGCGCAGCCGGGGCGGCACTTTGCTTGCTGGGGATGCTTTTCCTGCGGCGGTTTATCCCGCAGAAGTGGATCTGGCTGAGCAGCGTTGCCGGTGCGATGCTGCATAATACCGGGCAGATTCTTGCGGCATTCTGCATCATGAAAACACCGACGATCTTCGCCTATTATCCGGTGCTGCTTTTTTCGGGGAGTATTGCAGGTGCGTTTACCGGAGCCTGTGCACAGCTTGTGCTGATGCGGATGAACAAGGATGCGTGAACCGCATCCTTTTATTACACGGTTGTATAAAGCTAACCGAAAAAGAGAATGGTTCGCATATTTTTTGGAAAAATATACAAAATAAATCCGTAACCTATTGACAAAGTAGATTTTGTATGTTATACTGTAAATCAGTTAGCGATAGGTAACTACTTTGGAGTAAGGAGGAATGTATGAGCGTAGTGATCGTTGGCGGTAATGACCGCTTGGCAACACGGTATCAGGATGTATGCAGACAATTCCAGTGGAAATCCAAGGTGTTCACACAGATGCCTGCGGATTTTGAAAACAAGATCGGGCATCCCGATCTGCTGGTTGTGTTTACAAGTACCTGTTCTCATAAAATGCTTGCAGGTGTGAAGAACCGTTCTGAAAAGCACGGTATTCTTGTGAAACATATACACAGTGCAAGCATCAGTGCACTCAGAAAACTGCTTGAGCAGTACAGTGCATCATGACAGTTCGTTACAGAGCAATCTGTGCGATAGATATTTTATTTCAGGAGGTTTCACAATGAAAACAGCAGTTATTTATTGGAGCGGTACCGGCAATACAGAAGCAATGGCCAAGGCCGTAGCGGAGGGCGCAGGTGCGGAGCTTTTTACAGTTTCGGAGTTTTCCGGCAATGTAGCAGATTATGACGCAATTGCCTTCGGATGCCCGGCAATGGGTGCAGAGGTGCTTGAGGAGGACGAGTTTGAGCCTTTCTTCACCGGCATCGAAGGGGCACTCAGCGGTAAGAAGGTTCTGCTGTTCGGCTCCTATGGCTGGGGCGACGGCGAATGGATGCGCAACTGGGAGGAGCGTACAAAGGCAGCAGGCGCAGCACTGGTTGGCGATGCCGGTTACATTGTCAATGAGGCACCGTCTGATGATGATCTGGCAAAACTCAAGGCATTGGGCGCAGCTCTTGTGGGAGAATAAGAAGATGCAGATGAAGAAAAGAATCACCGGCATTCTGACGAGTGCTGCAATGACAGCCACAGTGATGGCGGTTTCCGGAGTAGCTGCTTCGGCGGAAGGAGAAGTATACGGAACCCTTCAGATTCCCTATGCCACGTTCTTTCAAGCAGAATTTGAGGGCGCAGGCAATGCTGCTACAGAAGTAGATGCGGTATCCTCTGCAACAACAGGGAAATGGAAGATGAACCAGACCGGTGCTATCGGAGAAGACGGAAAATGGGCTGCCGGAGGTCTTGCAGCAGGTACTTACTGCGAGGAAGGCGAGAACGGCGGCGGAAAGATCCTTGGCGTGGTTTATCCGGTTAAGGTAGCGCAGGAGGATGTTGATTTTCTGACGGAGCACTATCAGTTTACTCCGCTGGATGCAGAACCGACTGCCTATAAGGAGATCACGGTCACGGACGGGAAGATTACTGCCGGAAAGCTGGTTGATACCGATGGCGCGCAGAATATCGGCGGTGAGGTCAAGTTACAGACACAGACCAATTACGGCGATTATCAGCTTGAAGTTGCCAATTATCCCCAGGATGCGGATGTCTATGGTGCGATCGTGAAGACCGCTGACGGGAACATGTACGGTATGAGGGCGCTTGAGAATCTCTGGCGTCCCAAGGGTGAAATTGCATGGTCGGTCGGCTATGTGATGCAGACACACGGCAACAATATTGATGATCCGGATTATCATCCTACCAATGGAGCCACCGTGACAGAGGTGACCTTCATCACACTCGATGGATACCGTACCGTAGAAACCAATCAATATCTGCCGGTACTGTTTACGGCAGGCGTCAGCGTGGAGAACGGCAGGTCGGGTGACGGCTCCGTGATCTTTGACAACAGCATCTTCCCGGCTGACTTCCAGCAGTCCGGCGCTGTTGCCGATGGCTTTACGGTCAGCGGCAACACGGTTAGCTACACCGGCGCACAGCCTGGCAGCTACACACTCACAGTTTCCGATATATCTGGAAAATACGGCGATGTCAGAGGCAAATTCAAATTGGAAACTGCCGATATCCCTGTGAAATACCAGGATGGTAAGCTTGTTGCTGCGGATGGATTCACGGATGCGGATGCGGCAAATTATCTGAAGAACATCACTGCCGTGAAGGTTGGCGAGAAGAGCTATAACACAGGAAAACGTGGTACAACCGTGATTGACGGCAGCACCGGCGAAGTGCTGTTTGATGCCAAGGCGCAGGATACGCCTGTATTTGACGGCTCCGGTAACTACACGGTTACCGTGACTGCAACCGGCTATACCAGTGACTATACCTTTACGACTGCACAGGAGAGCAGCAGTTCTGCGTCCTCAAGTGAATCCTCCAGCAGATCGTCGTCCTCGTCGTCTTCGTCATCCTCGTCGTCCTCAAGCCGTTCTTCTAACGGCGGCACCAGCTCGTCCGCACAGAACGGCAGCACTGCGAGCCCGAAAACAGGCGAAGGCTCTGTGCTTCCGATTGCAGCGGCTTCTGCTGCATGCGCAGGCATTGCCGCAGTTGTGCTTTGCCTGAAAAAGAAGGACTAATCCATTTCTTTCCTTTCAGATAAAAGCGATCATTCCCCCTGCACCACACGCAGGGGGATTCGCTGACCCAGATTTCAATAGACAGGAGTATTGTATGCTGTTTCTGATCGCTGTTGTTCTTGCTGCCGGTTTTGCCTGGATTGCTGCAAAGCCGCTTCAACAAAAACCGCTGCCGTTCTACATTGGTGCGGCAGTAGTGACTGTCATGATGATTCTGATCGGGCAGACCCATGTGCCGCTTGGTGAAACGGTTTTTCTGAAATACGCCGTGGATTTGTTCAACAAGGGTGCGCTTGCTGCGGCGCTCTGGTGCGTGGTGGCCTATACCGGCGCACTTCCGAACGGCTCGAAGGCAATCAAAAGGCTGATGCCGGCAAGAGGTGAGCTTTCTATCCTTGCGGCAATTGTGACGATATCCCATGCGCTGACATGGAGTATCAGCTATATCCAGCGGATTCTGAAATTCAGTGCTGCCGGAAAATCGCCTGCGGCTGATTTTATCGCCAACTGTATCGTTTGTGTGCTTCTCATGTGTATCATGCTGCCGCTGACAATCATTTCGTTCAAGGCGGTTCGCAGGAAGATGAATGCGAAAAAATGGAAGATGATCCAGCGTGCTGCGTACCTGTTCTATGCACTGATTTATGTGCATATCCTGATCGTCCTGATTCCGAAGGTTCAGGCGAGCCGGAGCGGTGCGCTGCTCAGCGTGGCGGCGTATAGTGCTGTCTTTATCGGATATGCCGTTCTGCGTCTGCGGAAGCTGTACTTCAGAAAGCGGCAGCCGGAGCGGACTTTTCTGCCAAATGCAGTCTGCCTGACGTTGTTTGCACTCTGTGTAGCGGGAATCACCGGTGCCGGTGTGAAAGCGGCAGAGGCTCAGAAAATGAAGGCGGCGAACGCTGCCACTGCGGAAACGCCGCAGGAGACAACGGCCGCTGCAACAAGTGCAGCGACTGAGCCGAGTGAAACCGCCGCAGCCCCGACAGAAGCGGCAACGGAACAGCCGACGAAGCCCGCAGAGATGACCGAGGAAACCACCGGGCCTACTGAACCGTCGGAAACGGAAGAAGTGTCAGAAGCTGCGGAGACATCCGAGGAGGAGCACGCTCCGGAGGAACAGCAGGATGCGCAGAATCAACAGGATCCGCAGGAGCAGCCCGAACCGGAACC
>JAFXOO010000083.1 GCA_017528675.1 Oscillospiraceae bacterium
GCGCTTTGGCGCCATTCCCTTCGGGATTGTGACGGCGCTCCTGTTTGTCTCACCGTTTGCACCGGGCAGCGCCGGCAATGCCGTGATGCTCTTTGTCTTTGCGCTGCTGTTCTATCTCTGCATGACCTGCTACTGTACGCCCTACAATGCGCTGATTCCGGAGCTTGGCCGCACCCAGAACGCCCGCATCAATCTCTCCACCTTTATCTCCGTGACGTTCTTTATCGGCTCGGCCATTGCCTACCTTGTGCCGAACATCGCCGGATTTTTCATGGCAAAGCTCGGCTATGCCGGAAGCTTCCGTGTCACAGTCGCCATTCTTGCAGCAGTAGCCGTTATCTGTATGCTCATCCCGGCATTTGCCATTGACGAGAATACCTATGCAGATACCACCCCGACCAGTGAATCCGCCTTCCGGTCGCTGATCTCCACCTTCCGGAACAAGGACTTCCTCACCTTTGTCGGCAGCGATATTCTGTACTGGCTTGCCCTGACCATGTTCCAGACAGGCCTTTCCTTCTATATCACAGTGCTCATGGGGCTTGACAGCCGCTGGTCCTTTCCGCTCTTTGCCGCCATGACAGCAATGAGCCTGGTATTCTATCCCCTCGTCAATATTTTCGCCAAGAAGCTGGGCAAAAAAAAGCTGATTGCCTTTGCATTCCTGTTCTTTGCACTGACCTTCCTCATCACCGGCTTCGCCGGATGGATTCCGGTTCCCGGACTGGTCAGCGGCATTATCGTGGCAGTATTAGCCTCACTGCCGATGGCAATTCTCGGCATTCTTCCGCAGGCTGTCGTGGCGGATATCTCCGAAGCAGATAAATGCGAGACAGGCCAGAGCCGCCAGGGTATGTTCTATGCTGCCCGCACCTTTGCCATGAAGCTCGGTCAGAGCGTTGCCCTGCTGCTCTTTACCAGCCTTGCAACCATCGGCAAAGCAGCCGTCAAGGGCACCGCTGAATACGGTCTCGGCTACCGCATCACCGCATTTGCCGCAGCCGTCCTCTGCTTACTCGGCGGCATTGTATTCCTCCGTTACCGGGAAGCAAGTGTCATCGCCCGCATCACAGACGGGCAGGAAGGAGCACCGCATGCTGAAGCTGAAACGGATTGAATTTGCCTGCACTGACGGCGAGCGTGAGTTTTCTGTTGCCGCAGACTGCAACGTCCGCACCGATCATCTCACACTGGAGATCGGACAGACGGAGGACGGCCTCCGTGTCGGTCTGCACACCGACCGGGACATTGTCATCCGATACGTCCGGGCCGTGTACGATTGCAGCTACAGCCCCTCTGAAGTGATTTTTCTCAACGGCTACCAGACCTGGACGGACAGCACAGAGCACACCATCCGTGACCGTATGCATGGTCTGAACCGCATTCCCCGTCAGCTCATCCAGAAGTATCACTTCACGCAGTACGGCGACTATGGGTTTGTTGATTATCCCGACAAGCCGGGAATGCTGCACGGTTTTTCCTACGGCTATATCCGTCAGCACACGAACTACCGCTTCTTCGGCTCGCTTGACGAAAACAACGGTTTTACGGTATTCCGCACGGATACCAATACCGGAACACTGACCGCCGAGCGTGATTGTGCCGGACTGCATGTCCACGGTGATTATCTGCTGTTGCATCTGATCTTTCTCGAAGGGCGTGAAAAGACGGTCTTTGACGGCTATTTTGACCGGCTCGGCATCCGTCTGCGGGAGGAGGCAAAGCCTCTGTACGGCTATACAAGCTGGTACCGCCACTATCAGAACATCAGCGAGGAGATTCTCCTTGCAGACCTTGCCGGCATGCAGGAGCAGCCCTACCCCGTCGATGTATTCCAGATTGATGACGGATACCAGACCGCCGTGGGCGACTGGCTGAGCGTCAATCCCGAAAAATTCCCCAACGGCATGGCCGGTATCGCCTCTGCAATCCGGGAAGCCGGTTTCCTGCCGGGTATCTGGCTGGCGCCCTTTGCCGCTGAGGAGCAGTCCGAGCTGTTTCAGACGCATCCGGACTGGTTTGTGCAGGACGAATACGGCAGCCCCGTCAGCGGCGGCTCCAACTGGAGCGGCTTCTATGCGCTGGATATCTGCAACGAGGAGGTGCGCAGCTATCTCCGGGAGGTCATCCGTACCATCACACAGGACTGGGGCTACAGGCTCCTGAAGCTCGATTTTCTCTATGCAGCCTGCATCCAGCCACGCCCCGGCAAAACCCGTGGCAGGCTGATGGCAGAGGCAATGGATTTTCTGCGGGAATGTGCCGGCGATGCCTTCCTGCTTGGCTGCGGTGTGCCGCTTGCATCGGCATTCGGCAAAGTGGACTATTGCCGCATCGGCTGCGATGTGTGCCTCGACTGGGACGACAAGCCGCATATGCGTCTGACGCATCGGGAGCGTGTCAGCACCAGAAATGCCGTTCTCAACGCCGCATTCCGCCGCCAGCTCAACGGCAGAGCCTTCCTGAACGACCCAGATGTATTCCTGCTCCGTTCGGAGGGCACGTCCATGACCGCCGTACAGCGCACCTGTCTTGCAGAGGTCTGCGCTCTTACCGGCTCGGTGCTGTTCACCTCGGATAATCCCACATCCTACGGAGAAGGGCAGAAAAGTGTCCTGTCCCGCATGATGAAGCTCAAGAATGCTGAGGTGCTGTCCGTAGACTACCGCAGCAATCTCCTCCGGGTGACCTTCCGCTA
>JAFXOO010000084.1 GCA_017528675.1 Oscillospiraceae bacterium
AACGAGCAGCAGCTCGGCACGGAGAAAACCGCTGTCGTTGAAGGCTTTGACAAGTGGGCGGAGTGCTATTTCGGCAGAACGGCAGCCGATGCCCCGGATATTGACGGCAAGGTATTCTTCTCCTCGGAGCGCCCGCTGAAGCTCGGTGAATATGTGCAGATCCGGATTACCGACACACTCGACTATGATCTGCTCGGGGAGGTTGTGGAATGAACCTGCCGAACAAGCTGACGCTGCTGCGCATTGTGCTCGTGCCGGTCTTTCTGGCCTGCATGTATGTGCAGTTCCCGTTTCACTTCACAGCGGCGCTCGTGGTCTTTGCGCTTGCCTCCATCACCGATGCGCTAGACGGCCACATTGCCCGCTCCCGGAATCTCATCACGACCTTCGGCAAATTTGCTGACCCCCTGGCAGACAAGATCCTCGTGCTGGCAGCATTTGCAGCGATGGCAGACATCAGCGCCCGCATGATGGCAACACCTGGTGTTGAGACCTCTTTGCATGTCAGCGGCATCGTGGTGACGATCATTGCAGCACGGGAGTTCATGGTCTCCGGACTGCGCCTTGTGACCGCCGAAAAGGGCATTGTCGTGGCAGCAGGCATCTGGGGCAAGCTGAAAACCGCCTTCACAATGGTGACGCAGGTCGTCATCCTGCTCTATCTGAGTTTGCGTGAAGATTTTGTGCTCTATCCGGTTGCCTTGTATGAGGATATCATCAGTTGGATCCTCTTCGCCCTCGTCTGGATCTCGGTCATTCTGACGGTCATTTCCGGTGCCGTGTATCTCAAGGGCTACTGGAAGTATATTGATATGAAATAACCGATGCGGGAACTCTGGCGGAATTCGCCCGCCGAAGCTCCCGTTTTTCTGCCATGTCATA
The DNA here is from genome assembly GCA_017528675.1 of Oscillospiraceae bacterium. Classification (GTDB taxonomy): domain Bacteria; phylum Bacillota; class Clostridia; order Oscillospirales; family Ruminococcaceae; genus UBA3855. Next base: position 883 of record JAFXOO010000084.1, read on the forward strand.
ACCATCAAAGGAGCATTGCCATGATACAGGATATTTCACCAAGCCGGCTTGACAACAGCTACCGGCACTGTACTCCGGAGCCGCAGGACATTCTGCTGTATTTCGATGCAGACGGACGGCTGCTCTCAAAGCTCTGCAACGGCACACTGCTTTTTACCAATGCACCGGAAGCCGCCGGGGCAGTCTATCTCTTTTCGATAGATGACAAGCGCTATTTTCTGTCAGAGACTATGCCGGATTTCCTTCCGGAGGGTTTTGCCTTCCGCACACTCAGGGAACTCCGTGACAACACCACCGGCAGCGAGCTGTATGCAGCCTTCACTGGCTATCACCTGTGGAAATGGTACAGCGACAACCGCTTCTGCGGAAAATGCGGCGAATTGCTCACCCATGACACTGAGGAACGTGCACTGTGCTGCCGCCAATGCGGCACAAAACGCTATCCGAGAATCAACCCAGCCGTGATTGTCGGCGTGACCAGAGGCGACTGTCTGCTGATTACACGCTACCGCAAGGGCTATGCGCATAATGCGCTTGTGGCAGGCTTCACGGAGATCGGGGAGACCCTTGAGGAAACCGTGATGCGGGAGGTCATGGAGGAAACCGGCATCCGGGTGAAGAACATCCGCTATTACAAGTCCCAGCCCTGGGGCATGGCACAGGATATGCTTGTCGGGTTCTTCTGTGATGCCGAGGGTGACGGCACCATCCGCATGGATACGGGTGAGCTGAAATATGCCGAATGGGTCAGACGGGAGGAAATCGTCCTACAGCCGAACCATCTGAGCCTGACCAACGAGATGATGCAGGTGTTCCGGGATAAGCGGATCTGACGGAACCAGAATACAACAAAACCCGCAGGCCTTCGCATGGAAAGCCTGCGGGTTTTGCGATGCCGCTGACCGGGATCGAACCGGTACGGGTTTTACGCCGAGGGATTTTAAGTCCCTTGTGTCTGCCAATTCCACCACAGCGGCAGCTCTACAGGTATTTATTATACCATGTTTTCCGCCGGATGTCAAGTGGCTTTCTGCGATGACTGCGCAAAAAACAGGCAGATGCCTCGGAGGAGGTATCTGCCTGTGTGTGATTATACCTTTACAGGAAGCTTTGTAATCTTAACAACTGCCTTGTGGATGTTCAGAGAATCCACCTCGTCAACCTTGCCGTTGAGGTCCACATCTGCATTCTTTCTGCCCTTGTCGGAGATTGCCTCACCGACCATCAGGTTCTTGTTCAGCGTGATGACATCAATGATGGTGAGCTTGCCGTCGCAGTCTACGTCGCCGCAGACGCCGTCGCTGCCGCCTTCCATATCCATCTTGATCGTGAAGGTGATGCTGATGCCTTCCTCCACGGTGATCTCCGGATCAATGTCCAGGATGCCGTCGCCGCCATTTGCATAGGGGTTGTAGATGTTGATACGCAGGTTCTGACCCTTGTCATCGGTGGTCACGCAGCCCTTGGTAGGCGTATAGGTCACTTCCTTGCCATCCACCTTGATGGAGTCAATCTTGATATCGAGTGTGCCGTCCGTCAGGCCGTCACTTTCCTCCTCCAGGGCATAGTCATAAATATTGATCTTGGAGTCGAGGAACAGGATCATGTCGCTGCTGTTGGTAGAGCCAACCTCAGGAATCTCGATGGTGTAAGTACCGGAGCCGTCCACCATGACGCCGTACTTCTTGCCGAGCTTATTGCCGGCATACTGATAACCGGCCCAGACATCCCAGTCCTTGACTTCCTCTGTTACAGGCTCGGTTGCAGGTTCAGTTGCGGGCTCGGTTGCAGGTTCGGTTGCAGGTTCGGTTGCGGGTTCGGTCGGATCCTCCTCGCCGGTATCCACAACAGAGATTTCCTTGTCAAATACGAGTGTGATGCTGTCCAGATCGCAGGTTGCATCGCCGTCTGCCCACCACTGCTGTACCTGGAGATACTTCATGGCAATATCATACTCATAGGCATTTTTCTTGTCATCCTCGCCCTTGCCGTCGAATGCAGCAGATGCAGAGGTGTCAGCAGAGGTAAGCTGCACCGTTTCGGAGCACCAGGAACCAGCCGTACCGTCCTTCGTTGCCTCAAAGCCCAGACCATAGCCGACAAAATCGCCGCCCTTGACTGCACCGTTGAGAACCACGGAGGTGAGTTTTGCATCCTGTGCACCATACGGTGTCAGGTCGATCACATAGCCGCCCTCATCTGTCTCAAGATCCTTGAATTTGAGCGTGACACGATTCTTGGTCTGGTAAGACGGGCCGTCAGAGGTACCGCCGGAGACCTCGTTGATGATCTTGCCGATCTCAGGATCCATCCATTGCAGGGTATCTCTGTTAAAATAGTTCAGATCACCGTGGCCGCTGTCATCCCAGAGGAATACAGAAATACCGGAAGTATTCATCGCCGTGCTGTCAACGGTCTTGATGAACTTGCGGATGGACTCCTTGTCACGGTTGAACTTGCCGGCATTGCCGACACCGGACTCACCGAGGATGACCGGAACACCCTTGTCCACGAAGAAGGACTTCATTCTTGAGAAGTCGTTGTACACCGCATTGACCTCGGCAGTGGAGCCCCATGTGCTGCTGTAGCCATAGGAAGCACCCGGCTCTGCCACGGTGAAGGTGGACGGACGGTAGTAGTGGATAGAGACTGCCACCATCTTGTCATCCGGTACCACAAACTTGCTGTTGCAGGTGTTGTCCAGATCGGTATTTGCACCCGCCAGCAGCAGCAGACGGTTGGCATTGTTGCCGCCGGTATTGCGGACATTGGAAACAAACTCGGAGTTGAGCTTGTTCAGCGTGTTGTAGCTGTCATCGGTGTAGGGGCCATAGATATTGCTCTGCCATGCAACCTCGTTCATGTCCTCGAATACCAGATGCTGGTCATACTCCTTGAAGTAGGTTGCGATCTCCTTCCACATTGCATTGAACTGCGGAATCGCATCCATTCCCTTGTTCAGCCACAGAGAGCCCTTGGACTCCCAGTCCCAGTGCATGTTGATGATGACATACATGTCCGCTTCACGGGCATAGTCCACGACCGTCTTGATGCGGGCGAGGTAGTCATCGTCAATGTCAAAGGTGCTGCTGTTGGTGTGCTGGTACCAGGTGATCGGGATGCGGACGGAGCTGATGCCCGATGCCTTCAGAGCCTTGAACAGATCCTTCGTGGGCATGCTGTTGCCCCAGCCGGTCCAGGTTTCATCTGTCCATGTGACATTCCAGGCATCGAAGGTATTGCCGAGATTCCAGCCAAGACCCATATCGTCTACAAGCTCAATGGCGGATTTGTCGGCGGCGGTGACAGTAACAGGCAGGGAACCTACCATGCTGCTTGCTGCCATCGTGAGTGACAAGGCACTCGCCGTAACAGCGGAGATGATTTTTTTAATTGTACGCATTGCATATCTCTCCTTCAATAGTTATATAGTACCTTTACTATACCATATTCCATAAAATTTGTCAAGAAGATTTGTGAAAAAAGATGCAAATATTTTGAAAAAGCTTTGAGATGTACAGAAATCAGATGTAAAAATGCAACAATTCGCCAAAAAATCCTGAAATAGCTTGTATCCTACTGCAAAATATGCTATAATATAAAGTGTATTACTGTACCCGGATGCAGGTACAGCTTGAACAGGAGGCCATTATGAGAAAAAGCGGCATTTTATTGCATATTTCCAGTCTGCCCTCCCGCTACGGCATCGGCCGGATGGGAAAGGCTGCCTATGATTTTGTCGATTTCCTGCACATGAGCGAGACTGCCTGCTGGCAGATCCTGCCCCTCTCCCCGACAAGCTACGGGGATTCCCCCTACCAGAGCTTCTCGGTCTATGCGGGCAATCCGTATTTTATCGACTTTGTCAAGCTTGAATCCCAGGGTCTGCTCACCCGTGAGGATTATACTTCCATGCTCTGGCAGAGAAGCCCCGAAACCATTGATTATGAACTGCTCTACCGCAGCAACATCACCGTCCTGCGCAGAGCCTTTGCACGATTCAGGGAAAAGCCGCTGCGCGGCTTCACCGGCTTCAAGAACACCAACAAATCCTGGCTGAAGGACTATGCCCTGTTCATGGCGCTCAAAGCCGAGCATGACGGAAAGCCCTGGTACGAGTGGGAAACACCCCTTGCCATGCGTGAGAAAAAAGCAATCGAGGAGGCCGAGACTCGTCTGAAGGACGAAATCGAGCTCTACAGCTTCATCCAGTTCATCTTCGCCAGACAGTGGAGCGAGCTGAAGGCCTACGCCAACAGCAAGCATGTCGAGATCATTGGTGACATGCCGATTTATGTCTCCTATGACAGCGCCGATGTCTGGTGCTCGCCAAAGCTCTTTGCCCTCGACAAGGAGAAGCGCCCGATCGAAGTTGCAGGCTGTCCGCCGGATTGCTTTGCACCGAAGGGACAGCTCTGGGGCAATCCGCTCTACAACTGGGACTATCACAAGAAAACCGGCTATGCATGGTGGATTGCCCGTCTGCGCTATGCCGCATCGCTCTATGACGTCATCCGGATTGACCATTTCCGGGGCTTCGAGAGCTATTACACCATCCCCTACGGCAACGAGGACGCCGTCAAGGGCAAGTGGCGCAAGGGCCCGAACAAGGCGCTGTTCACTGCCGCCGCCAGGGAGCTTGGTGAGATGCACATTATCGCAGAGGATCTCGGCTTCATCACGCCGGGTGTGCGGAAAATGCTTGATGCTGTGGGCTATCCGGGCATGAAGGTGTTACAGTTCGGCTTTGACTCCGACCCGGAAAACGAGCATCTGCCGCACAATTTCAAAACCCCGCACTGCGTTGCCTACACCGGCACGCACGACAACGAGACCTTGCAGGGCTGGCTTGAAGCGGCGGACAAGAAGACCGTCAAGTATGCCAAGGCCTATCTGCGCTGCAAGAAATCGCAGATTCCGGATGAAATGGTCGCTGCCTGCTGGCAGAGCATCGCAGAGCTTGCCGTGGCACAGATGCAGGATTTCCTGCATGCTGACCGCTCCGGCCGTATGAATACACCCTCCACACTCGGCGGCAACTGGATGTACCGCACCGAAACCGAGGATTTCACCCCGGAGCTCGCCAAGGAAATCCGCAAGCTCAACCGCACCTACGGCAGAGCTGTCAGAGAGGAGCCGCCCGTTGCTGAGAAAGCTGCTCCCGTTCCGGAGCCGGAGGAACAGCCGAAACGCAGCCGCAGACCCGCTGCGGCAAAGGATGCTGCACCTGCTGTGACAGCAGCCGAAACACCGGCCGCACCAGAGGAAACTGCTGCACCCGCACCGAAGCGCCGTGGACGCCGAAAGGCGGCGGATACGCCCGCTGAAAAGCCGAAGCGCCGCTATACCAGAAGGAAAAAAACTGAAGCTACGGAGGAATCCTGATGATGCTGAATTATACGAAGGACACATTTCTGAACTACCTGAAAGCCACCCTGCCGGAGAATTTCACCCCGCAGGAGCTTCACAATGCCATCGGTGACATGGTCATGAGTCTGATGACCGAGGACTGGGAGGATTCCCGTGCAGCGCACCGCAATACCCGCCATGCCTGCTATTTCTCGATGGAATTTCTCATGGGCCGCAGTATCTTCAACAATCTGCTGTGCCTTGGTATCTATGACGAGGTCGAGAAGGCGCTCAACGATCTGGGCACCACCCTTTCTGTCCTTGAGGAGATCGAGGATGCCGCACTCGGCAACGGCGGTCTTGGCAGACTTGCCGCCTGCTTCCTTGACAGTGCCGCAACGCTTGACCTGCCGCTCGACGGCTATGGCATCCGCTACAAATACGGCCTGTTCAAGCAGGAGATCCGGGACGGATTCCAGTATGAAACCGCCGATAACTGGACAAAATACGGTGATGCCTGGAGCGTGCGCCGGGATGAGGACACCGTGCTTGTCCGGTTCAGCAATATGACCGTCAGAGCCGTGCCCTATGACATGCCCGTCATCGGCTACAACACCAGACACATCAGCACGCTGCGCCTGTGGCAGGCAGAGCCGGTGGAGGAGTTCGATTTCCACATCTTCAACCAGCAGCACTACCTTGAGGCATGCGCTGAGCAGATTTATGCAGAGAATATCTCCCGCTGCCTCTATCCGAATGATGACACCAACGAGGGCAAGAAACTGAGATTGCAGCAGCAGTACTTCTTCTGCTCCGCTTCCCTTCAGGATCTGCTGAAGAAGCACTTTGAGGACTACGGCACCTATGAAAACCTTGCCGAGGTGCTCACCGTGCAGCTCAATGACACGCACCCTGTCATCTCCATCCCGGAGCTGATCCGCCTGCTGATGAATGAGGGTATTTCCTTTGCGGATGCCGCAGAGACCGCACGAAAGGTCTTCCGTTACACGAACCACACCATCATGGCAGAGGCACTCGAAAAATGGTGGGCACCGCTCGTTAAGGAGCTGCTGCCGGAGGTGTACCAGATCATCCTGCGGCTGCATGAAATGCTCATTGCCGAGCTCTATGCAAAGGGTGCCGAAAAATCCGAAATCAACAGCATGCGTATCGTGCAGGACAACATGATCCACATGGCGCACATGGCGATCTTCATGGGCAGCTTTGTCAACGGCGTAGCCGAGATTCACACCCAGATTCTCAAGGATACGGCGCTGGCGTCCTGGTACAAGTACTATCCGGAGCGCTTCCAGAACAAGACCAACGGCATCACCCAGCGCCGCTGGCTTGCGCTGTGCAACCGGGAGCTGTCCGCACTCCTCACAGAGCTGCTCGGCTCCGATGCATGGACGACAAACCTTGCCCTGCTCAAAGAGCTCGACAAGTACACCGAAAGCGAGACTGTGATGAAGCGCTTCATGGACATCAAGACCGAAAAGAAGCGCCAGCTTGTGGCAGCTATCTTCACAAGAGAACCGGAGCGCTTTGAGAATGACGTACAGTGTGAGGCATTCTTCGATGCAGACAATGCCGTGTTCGACATCCAGATCAAACGCCTGCACGAATACAAGCGCCAGCTCCTCAATGCATTTTCTATTCTCTACCTCTACTACGGCATCAAGGACGGCTCGATTGACAAGAACGAGCTGCCGCCTGTCACCTTCCTCTTTGGTGCCAAGGCAGCACCGGGCTACAAGCGTGCCAAGGCCATCATCAAGTATATTAACTCCATTGCCGCCATGATCGACGCCGACCCGGAGGTCAATGACAGAATCAAGGTCTTCTTCGTGGCAGATTACAATGTATCCTATGCCGAAAAGCTCGTGGCTGCGGCAGATATTTCCGAACAGATCTCCACGGCCGGCACAGAGGCATCCGGCACGGGCAACATGAAGCTCATGCTCAACGGTGCCGTGACGCTCGGCACCTATGACGGCGCCAATGTCGAAATCGTGCAGGAAGCAGGCGAGGAGAACAACTATATCTTCGGCGCCAGAGTGGAGGAACTCAAAGAAATCGTGCCGGAGTACGACAGCCGCCGTGTGCTGGCAGAGAATGACAGAATCCGCAAGGTCGTGCAGACGCTGATGGACGGCACCTTCGGTGACAATGACGACATCCGTGAGCTGTACGATGCCCTGACTGAAGGCGCAAGCTGGCATGCACCGGACCATTACTATGTGATCGGTGACCTCCAGAGCTACTGCGACAAGAAGCTTGAAGCGCTGAAGGATTACAAGGCCGACCGCCTTGCCTTCGCCCGGAAGCAGTGGCACAACATCTGCCACGCCGGCAAGTTCAGCTCCGACAGAACCATCGCACAGTACGCCGAGGAGATCTGGCAGATCAAGCCGGTGAAACTGGACTGATATTCCTGTCGGCTTTCAGCCGACTCAGGAGGGGCTCCTCGCCCCTCCTAAACCACCCTCGGCAGGGCGGTGACCGCCCTGCACCTGCATCTTAATTATTGTTTTTAATCCTTCGCTCTATGTGTGGTGTTACTTATTTAAAATATCAATCCATAACAATAGGGAGGATGATGTAGATGACCATCTATACCACCAACGAATGGAAAGGTTATGGCAAGCAAAATTATTACTGGAATGAGTACCGACTTGAGGGAAATACAGTAGTAAAGTATAAATGCCATAGAAGCAAATTCTTTGACGGGGACGAAAATAACTGGGAACATGAAGAAACTGTGGTGGACTCTTGGGATATTGATGATCCAAGTATGCCAGAATGGTTGCATAATTATTTATAATGTTGCTGCCAATAATTAGAAATCCGTTTTAATCATTTAGAAAGCGAAGTAACACCACACAAAGCGAAGAAGTTAAGGTATAAATTCCTCATGAGGGTATTTTTCCCTTATATTAAGGAGAATAATCTATGAACTATGATGTCATCATCGCCGGCGCCGGTGCAGCAGGTCTGTATGCGGCGATCAATCTGCCGGCGGACGCTAAAATTCTCCTGCTGACCAAGCGGGAGCTCGGCCTGTGCAACACCGCACTGGCACAGGGCGGCATTGCCGGCGTCTACAATTCGCCGGAGGACAAGACCAGCCTGCACGAGAACGACACCTATATCGCAGGCGGCTTCCAGAACAACCACAAGACCGTCCACATGCTCGTAGAGGAAGCGGCGCAGGACATCGGCCGCATCATTGAGCTTGGCGTGGAATTCGACAAGAAGGAGGACGGCGACTATCACCGCACCCTTGAAGGCGGCCACAGCAGACGGCGCATCTTCCACCACAAGGATGCAACCGGCAAGGAAATTGCCGACAAGCTGCTTGCCCATGTGCAGACGCTCCCGAATGTCGATATCCGGGAAAACACGCTGCTTTGCGATGTGAAAAAGACCAGAACAGGCTTTGCGGCACTGCTGCTGCATGAAGGTGTCTATGAGACTGCCAATTCCCACTATTTTGTGATGGCAACCGGCGGCATCGGACGGGTCTATGAATTCACGACCAATTCCGCCATTGCGACCGGTGACGGCATTATGTTCGCCTATAATATGGGTGCCATGATCCGTGGTCTGAGCCTGATCCAGTTCCATCCCACCGCCTTCAATAACCGCCACACACGGGAGTGCTTCCTCATTTCCGAGGCAGTCCGGGGTGAGGGTGCCTATCTGCTCAACTGCGACGGTGAGCGCTTCATGCAGCGCTATGACGACCGTCTGGAGCTGGCGCCCCGTGATGTCGTGTCCAACGCCATCGTGCTCGAAAGCAGACGCACAGGCTCGGATGACTTCTACCTCGACATTTCCCACAAGGATCCGGAGGAGGTCAAGAACCGCTTCCCGATGATCTACAAGAATCTTCTCGACCAGGGCTACGATATGACCAAGGATCGCATCCCGATCTACCCCTGCCAGCATTATCTGATGGGCGGCATCCAGGTGGATCCGCACTCCCGCACAAGAGTGCCGGGACTGTATGCCTGCGGCGAGTGCTCCAATACGGGCGTGCACGGCAACAACCGGCTTGCCAGCAATTCCCTGCTCGAAGCGCTGGTATTCTCCCGCCATGCAGCCGAGGATATTGAGAAGAAGATGCGCCACAATGCCGAAAAGCACTTTGAGGATGTCACATTTGACCTGCATGAGGGTGCAGAGCCCGTTCCGCACGGTATCCGCACAAATCTGCGGCATATCCTGCAAGAGAGCTATTTTGTCAAGCCCGATGCCGAGAAGATCCAGAGCAATTTCTCCAGGGTATGCGAGATTCTGCATGACCTGGAGGACGGCAACTACAAAATCAATTCCGACTATGTGGAGGCACGCTCCACTGCCACCATCGCATTCCTCATCCTGAATGAGGCAATGATCGAGGAGAAGGGAGTATAATATGCAGCTTCTGCAAAGCTATGTTGACCAGATCATCAACACCGCCCTTGAGGAGGACATCCATTATGTCGATGTGACAACGGATTACCTGCTTCCGGACGGACATACGTCCTCTGCTTACTATATCGCCAAGGACAACGGCATTCTCTGCGGCATCGACATCGCAAAGCGTGTCTTTGAGCTCATCGGCGGCGGCGGGGTGCCCCCGCTGGCAGGTGCCTCCCAATGCGCCATGGGCGCAAAGGTCGGCGGGGTTGTCTTTTCCGACTGTCTGACGGATGGATCCGAGGTGAAGAAGGGCGACATCATCGCACGGATGGAGGGTGACACCAAGACGCTCCTGAAGGGTGAGCGCACGGCGCTGAACATCCTTCAGCACATGTCCGGCATCGCCACGGCAACCAACCGCTGCGTGGCACTTGTACAGGGCACCAATGCCAAAATCACGGACACCCGCAAGACTCTGCCCGGTCTGCGCCGTCTGCAAAAATATGCCGTGACTGTCGGCGGCGGCTACAACCACCGCTACAATCTCTCCGAGGGTGCCATGCTCAAGGACAATCATATTGATGTATACGGCGGCATCACACCCGCAGTGACGGCACTGCGCAAGAGAATCGGCCACATGACCAAGATTGAGGTCGAGGTACGAAATTTAGACGAGCTACAGGAAGCGCTTGCTGTCGGCTGCGAGATCATCATGCTTGACAATATGAGCTGTGAGGAGATGACAAAGGCTGTGGAAATCACCGCAGGCAGAGCCATGCTCGAAGCCTCCGGCAACATCACAGCCGCCAATATCGCACAGGTCGCAGCGACCGGCGTGGATATCATCTCGCTCGGTGCGCTGACGCATTCCGTGATTTGCTTTGATATTTCGATGCGTTTTGACAAGTAAGGAGTTGGGTACCATGAAGCGCAGAATTTCAGCCATAATTGCATGTTTGTTAGCATGCGCCATGCTTGCGGGCTGCGGCAAAAAGCCGGAGCAGGGGAGTGCTGCACCGGCAGATGCATCCGCCCCGAACGGCAACGCACAGGATCCGCAGGAAGGCCAGTCCTCTGCCGGGAATCCGGATGATTCTTCGGAGGCAAGTGTCGGAGACAGCGGCATTCCCTATGAACCGATTGCGGAAGACGGCGACCTGAAGATGCCGGCCACGCCCGTTGTTCCGCCCGCCAACAGCGGAAAAATCCATGTCACTGTGGAATCGGTCAGTGTCACAATGGAGGAGCTCAAAGCCCAGAACTACACCGTTCCTGTACTGGTCACCATCGACAAGAATCCGGGCATTATCTATTCGGAATGGGGACTGCACATTGACCCGAAATGCACCTTCACCTCCACCAGTGAAGGGTGCAGATTCCAGACCGTGCATGTGGAAAATGCCGAGCAGCATTTTCTCTGGACAGCCTGGACAACAGCGACACCCTATGACAAGATCGGCACGCTTCTTGAAGTGGAGCTCACGCTCCCGATGGATGCAAAGCCGGGTGATAGCTACACGATCACCTATGCCGACACCTCCCTTGCCGACAAGGGAAATGTCTGGAGCGACGGTTCCACAGATTACGGCACGCAGGACAACGGCGTAACCTGGACGGACGGCGGTGTTACAATCACAGGTTAAATTGCATTCCCTCCGGCCAGGGAATTCCGCTCGCTGCGGCGAGCGGCCAAGGGGCGCTGCCCCTTGGAACCCTGCAAGCTTTTTTACGAAAAAAAGCTTGGGCAAAAAACGATCCTGAACAGGTTTCATAAACAGAAAAACCTCTGCTTTGACCGGCAGAGGTTTCAGCTTGTCGATAAAGTCCTTTTTCTGGTGCCGGCGCACCGGTGAGCGCCCCTACCCCTACCCCTCCCCCAGCGGGGGAGGGGTTATATTGCGGGGCCTTCGGCCCCTGCACCCTGATCGGGGCTGCCGCCCCGAACCCTGCAAAATAGCTTTTTTGACAGACTGAAACCTCTGCTTTGACCAGCAGAGGTTTTTCTGTTATAGCTCCGGTTTCCTGAGAATCTCACCCGTCAGACGGTCAACCGTATAGTACCAGTGTCCACGCCATTCCCCGGCGGTCACACAGATCACTTCCTTTGGAAATTCCACAGACGGCACAAGGTCAAATTCCGCCTGCTCGTAGGGAGAGCCATCCAGACCATGCGCTTTCCCGACAATCTCAAACAGCTCTGCATCCGAACAGAACCGGAAGCCTTCCTCTGCCTCAGTAACATACAGCAGCGTCTCCGAGGCACCGTCCGGCTCCCAGCTCAGGCAGTAGTACCCCGGATTGCCGCCAAAGCTCACATCCCGCTGCGTATCTCCGGTCTGCAAATGCAGCATGCAGCCGTACAATCCGGATAAAAAATCCGTTGCTGTATAGGAAAAGTCCGTCGCTTCGCCGGTTTTCGCATCCCATCTGCAACCGGTGCCGTCCTCCCGGAAGCTGTAGAAATACTCCGCATCCGAATCCAGCGCCCTGCCGTACCAGATGCCGGGACAGGGGACATCCATCCCCGGAACGATCTCATTTTCCACAACGGTTTCTTCCTCTGTGGAAAACTCCGCCGTTTCCTTTGTTGCTGTCTCTCCCGGTGCCGCATTATAATAGAGTGTCTCGGTCATCGGAACTTCCACGACCTCCTCACCGGGCTGCAAGGACTTCCCTTTCGGCAGGGAACTAACGCCGAACACGGCGATTGCAATGCAGGCTGTAATCCCGATCAGCGCCGGAATATTGCTTGTTTTCCCGGCTTTTCCGGCAGGTGCGACATTTTCCTCCAGCAGATCATCCTCTGCTCCGCCGATGGCTTCAAACAAATCCTCCCGCTTCATTCCATGAATCCCTCCTGTTGCAGAAATTTGCGCAGCCGTTCCCGTGTGCGCTTCAGGATGACAGACGTATGATTCCCCGTCAGCCCATAGGCAGCGGCAATCTTGCTGACGGGTTCAGCGTAATAATACCGTTGCAGAAAAATCTGCCGCTCCCGGTAGGGAAGCTCCCGCAGAAAGGCATTGATCTGCCGCTGCAACTCCCGCTGGTCGCAGGTCTGCTCGACCGTGTCCGGCGATGCAATGCAGTCCTCCAGCTCCTCCAGCACGGATTCCATCTCACCGCTGCCCCGTTTGGCGGCTTTTCCGGCACGGTAGCGGTCAAATGCAATATTCCTTGTAATGCGTCCGAGAAACAGTCTCAGCCTTGA
>JAFXOO010000085.1 GCA_017528675.1 Oscillospiraceae bacterium
CTCAGCAATCATCAGCACATCCGGATGCTTGGCAAATACAGCTTCATTCAGGTGGCGGAAGAATTCCACGGCTTCGAGATTCTCGTTGCCGCCGTTGATGTTTGCCGTCCATTCGCCGTCTCTCCGGTCGTAGTCCAGATACAGCATGGAAGCCACTGCATCAACCCGAAGGCCATCCAGGTGGAATTCATCAAGCCAGTAGCAGGCGCTGGAAATCAGGAACGAGCACACCTCGCCCTTACCGTAGTCAAAAACTCTGGTTCCCCAGGATTTATGCTCCATCTTCTTGGGATCCGTATACTCATAACAGCATGTCCCGTCAAACTCATACAGACCATGCGCATCCTTAGGAAAATGAGCAGGCACCCAGTCAAGAATGACACCGATACCGGCCTGATGGAACAAATCAATCATTGCACGGAAATCATCCGGCGTTCCATAGCGGGATGTCGGTGCATAATATCCTGTCACCTGATACCCCCAGGATCCATCAAATGGATACTCCGTCAAAGGCATGAATTCGATGTGCGTATAGGACATCTGCTTCATATAGGGCACCATCATCTTTGCGAAGGTGACATAATCCGGTACTGTGCCGTCCGGGTTATGTTTCCAGGAATCAAGATGCACCTCGTAAATGTTCATTGGCCGCTTGTAAACGACATGCTTTTTCTTCTCCTCAAACCATGCCGCATCCTGCCATTCATATGTGCTTTCATAAATCTTGGAGGCTGTTGCCGGCCGGGTTTCAAAGTGAGTTCCGTAGGGATCCGATTTCATCAGGATCTGTCCCTTTTGGGTTTCAATGCTGTATTTGTATGCATCATACTGGGCAAGGCCGGAGATGGTTGTCTCCCAGATGCCGTCAGCAATCAGAATCATCGGGTTCTTTTCACGGTTCCATTCATTGAAATCACCCACGACTGAGATGCTCACTGCATTCGGAGCCCAAACCCGGAAGCGGTATTTCTTCTCTCCGTCCTCCGTTATGGAATGAACGCCGAAGAACTTGTAGCTTTCATTATTTTTGCCCTGATAGAACAAATAAAGCGGAAAATCATTCGGGTTGCCTGTAGTAGAATTCATAGCTTAACCCCCCTTTATACTTCTATTTTATCAGAAAATGCAACGTGTTGCAAGTCTTTTCCAGACCCGTGTCAAAAATTCATATGGTATGATAATTTTCACAATGTAAATTTGTGCAGAACGCACAACAATTATGAAACGGATACGGCGATTTGTCCGTGATGATAGGCTGGCTCTCTGTCGGTTTTTGTAGATTCTGACGAATTTCCAGTCCAGACCCTTGCAGCTATCACAGTCATATCATCTCTTACCTCTCCACCCTGAAACACAGCCGCCTTTTCACAGATCATCCGTATGATCTTTTGCAGCGGAACACCCTGTTGCAGCAGTTGACGGATGTAGGGATACTCACCTTCACTGATGCCATCGGAAAGCATCACAAGATAATCACCCGACAGCCCGTAAATCTGCTTGACGGAAGCCTTGGCATCCGGAACAATTCCAACCGGAAAACTTCTTGATGCAATTCTGTGTACCTTTGTCCTTCTGCAAAGCAGCGTTGCAGCGGCGCCCGCCTTATACAACGTGATGACACCAGTGTCAGCATGCAGCGCACAGATATCGAGTGTTGCAAAATTCTCGGTGTTCGTCTCTGTCAATAACAGGGCATTGACAAGGCGGATCGCAGTTTCCGGTGCCATCCCACTGCAAATCATCCGGCGCAGCGTCCTGACAGCGATTCTTGCCGCAAGCGAAGCAGCATTCCCGCTCCCCATTCCATCGGACAGCACCAGATAGCTGTTCCCTGCTCCGTCTGTAAATCCATCGGCCTGATCGCCGCAATGGCTGCATCCGGGAGAGTTCACGCTGTAAATCTCGAATGACATCTGATACACCGGCTTTTCATAAAGGCAAATGCGCTGACCGTCTTCTTTACTCTGTATTTCCATGGACAGAAGCGTCACACCAAGACGCTCCTGAAGCAGCTCCCTGACGGCCGCAAGCGGAAACGGCTGCTGGCTAGTATAGACCTCTGCAACATACCGTCCGCCTTCCAGCCGGTAGATACCGGAGCTTTCTGCTTTGCAGCTAAGGCGTTTCAGCAAATGCTGCAACAGTCGTGATTCCGCCGTACAGTATACCCGTCCTGA
>JAFXOO010000086.1 GCA_017528675.1 Oscillospiraceae bacterium
ATTGACTTTTAGGATGTTAGTGTGCTATAATGACATTATACTTACTAAAGAAAGGAGTACAGGTTTTTCTGTTTACACAGAAAAGCCCCGTGACGGTTGTCATCCTTTCCATCGTGACCTGCGGCATTTATGCTATCATCTGGTACTGGAATGCGATCAATGAGCTGTACAAGGCAGGCGGAAAAAGTGTCGGCAACCTGGAACCGCTGGTGCAGTTCCTTCTGTTCTTTGTATATGTCGGCGGAATTTTCTTTGCGATCAATGCCAACGACAATCTGAATGCAGTCAGAGTACAGAAGGGTCAGGCCGAGGTTGACAATAAGGTGCTGTACATCGTTCTTGCTCTCTTGTGCCCGATCATCATGGTTTACCTCGTACAGGATGAGATGAACAAACTCGCATAATCAAATTCCCATAGAGAAAGGCTGTCTGCTCCGGCAGGCAGTTTTTCTGTATCTCAGTAGGGTTTACCGGGAGGAGGCAGTATGAAGCAGAGAATTCTGAAGGTCTGCGGCGTATATGCGCTGCTGGCACTGGGTGTCCTGGGGTACTGTCTGTTTTTCAGACTGCTGGGCGGGGGACTGGAATGCCCGTTCCATGTGCTGACCGGACTGTACTGCCCCGGCTGCGGCAATTCAAGGGCGCTGCATGCCATGGCACAGCTTCATTTTGCCGAAGCGCTGCGGCTGAATTATCTGATGCCGCTTGAAGCCGCATTTGTGCTGTATGCCGCTGTCCGCACCACTGCCCACTACCTGCGTACCGGTGTTTACCGGCTCACCATCGGGCCGGAATGGGTCGGCATCGTGTTTCTGGCAGTGCTGCTGGTCTGGTGGGTGGTCCGGAATCTATTAGGGGTGTGATGCGGCATCCTGTTACAGCGATCATGCAGAAATCCTCTTGACAAAATCAGAAGAATGTGCTATAATGAGTATCACAAAGCATTGATGAGGATGCTGTCAGGCATGGGAATTCCCGCCTTGTTCCAGAGAGCAGCCGCCGCTGGCTGAAAACGGCTGCAACAAAGAGACTGACAGATACCGCCTCAGAGCCTGCCCAATCCGCAGCGGCCGCCGCCGTTATCCGGCAAATGAGATGCACCTGCATGAAGGTGCGTGAATTCGGGTGGAACCACGGTGAAACATCGTCCCGGAGCTATTTAAGGATAGCTCCGGGCTTTTTGTTACCGCACAGAAGGAGGGTGATAGCATGAAGCTGTATTTTACGCTTCATGAGACCAGCGAGCTGCAAACCGACCTGCCGCTTGAGGAGGCGGATGAACGGCTCCGGAACGCCTATGGCATGTATTTTACCGGCAAGCTGGAAGAAGATCAATTCCAGATGGAGCATGTGGACAGAAACCCCTTCCGTCCGCAGATTACCGTCCGTTTGCAGCTCACAGAGGATGGCGTGCTTGCCGTGGCGGATATGAAGCTGCACCGGATGATGCTGATTTTCCTGTGCGCCTGGTCGCTGATCGTAATTGCCGCCGCCGCATGGAAGGGCTGGCTGCTGCTGGTCATGCTGATTGTATTCTGGTGCGCCGGGATTGTCGGATTTTCACTTGGCGTGAGAGACGCCAAGGCTGCACTCCTTGAAGTGCTGGAAGCCGTTGAAATCATTGGCTGATTCTGAATGTAAACCCACGGGAACCCCCGTAAAAATGGAAAGGAAGATCACTATGCTGCAATTAACACTCAAGGACGGCTCCGTTCGTGAAGCCGAGGAAAACATCTCTGCTGCCGAAGTCATCAAGGGCATCGGCATGGGACTCTACAAGGCTGCCTGCTGCGTGAAGATCAACGGCGAGGTCTGTGATCTGCGCACGGTTCTGACAGAAAACTGCACCTTTGAGGTGCTGACCTTCGATGACCCGGACGGCAGAAAGACCTTCTGGCACACTGCTTCCCATGTTCTGGCACAGGCTGTCAAGCGCCTGTATCCGAACACAAAGCTTGCCATCGGCCCGGCGATTGACGGCGGCTTCTACTATGATTTCGATGTAGAGCACCCCTTCACACCTGAGGAGCTGACCAGGATTGAGGCGGAGATGAAGAAGATCGTCAAGGAAAAGCTCCCGATCGAGCAGTTTTATCTCCAGCCGGATGAGGCACTCGCCAGACTGAAGGAGATGGAGGAGCCCTACAAGGTCGAGCTCTGCGAGGAGCATGCCGGCAAGGGCGAGCCGATC
>JAFXOO010000087.1 GCA_017528675.1 Oscillospiraceae bacterium
GCAACAGATTGGTATCCGTGGAGCATCTATGTTTCCGCCTTCCCTGAGAGCGGCGCTCCGGCAGGAGCAGTGTACACGGTCTATCTCGAAAACACGGAAAATGCACCGGAAAAGCTGATCTTTTATCCGGAGTCGCAGTGCCTTGTCTACATGCGCTATGATGCGCAGGAACCTGCAAATCCCGTGGAGCATCTGCGGATGCGTCCGGAGAATCCGGCATTCTTTGAGATGGCAGATCCGTTGCTGCAAGATGGCATATATCCGTTTGCACCGACCACGATGGAGGCGGATTTCTCGGTCACTGTCAGCGGTCACACCACCCCGCTCTCACAGGAAATGAGCCAAGCAGTTGCCGAGCAGTTCAGCAAAATGCAGTGGAAGCCGACCGATGCAATGCCGCAGGATTCCTACACGCTCACGCTCGAATGCAAGGATGCCTTCTGGGACAGCACATTCGTCTTTTCACCGGATACGCAGGTGATCGAGTGGAAGCAGGGCGAGACTGTGCTGGAGTGCTTCGCACTGGATCCGAAGGATCTGGATGCCATTGAACAGATCCTTGACGGCAAGGAAGTCGGGCAGCCGTTCATGCCGCTGGAGCTTTCCTCTGCGCTGACCACATTCCGCTGCGTGGAGGTGGATGGCCGTGGAAAGCTGTTCGGGGTACAGCTCCCGGAAAATAATACGGTATTCACCGCCGACCTCTTCGAGGTACAGAAAACGCTCGACACCCTGCGCTGGGAGCCTGTGGAACTGCCGGTGGAGAACTGGAGACCCGGCTACATCGAAATGAACTGCATGGGCGGAACGATGCTCTTTTCTATGAGTGCCTATGATGATGACGGACACTGGCTGCTGCGGTGGAACGGCAGTGACGGCACAGTACGGCAGTATTTTGCAGATGAGGCGTTTATGGCATCGCTTGTGAAGACTCTGGCGGAGACAGCGCAGACCGCCCAGGTTGACTCACGGCTCACAGATTTTGAAATTGCTTCAGCAGCACGGGACTATCTGCAATCTGTCTACCCGGCGCTCTCCGAATCCGTGTACAGCGCCATCACCGAAGTGACATCGCTCCCGCAGGATGCGACAATCCTTTCAGATACGCCGGCGCTTGCGCCTCTGTATGAGATCAGCTTCTATGAACCGGAAGAGAATGCCGATACGAATCAGCCGCCTGTCATCAGTCTCTATCTGATCAAGCAGGGCACGGGATATGCCGTGATCGCGGAACGGATGCCCGACTCTGCCGGGACGGCAGAGTGGATCGCCACGGAAACCTGAAAAGCTATTATCCGGAACTTGCGGCAGCGAATGGGAAACCTGCAACATATTATAGACAAAACAACGATGCCGGAACGGTTTCCCGTTCCGGCATCTTCTATGCGATCTAATACTCTTTATTCCTGTGCAATGGAAGCGATGACCTCTGCAAGCAGATTGGACGGCAGCGGCTCATAGCGCAGGAACTCCATCGTGAAGCTGCCCATGCCTCTGGTCACCTGACGCAGATACAGCGCAAAATCATGCATCTCACGAACCGGCACCTCTGCGGTGATGGTCGTTTCGCCCTTGGCAGCCGGCTCCATGCCGAGTACACGGCCACGGCGCTTGTTCAGCTCGCCCATGATGTCGCCGGTGTTCTCATCCGGTGCGGTGACGATCAGCGTGCTGATCGGTTCGAGCATCACGGGATCTGCGGCACGCATGCCCTCCTTATAGGCGATGGATGCTGCCATCTTGAATGCCATTTCAGAGGAATCTACCGGGTGATAGGAACCATCGAGCAGAATCGCCTTCACGCCGACAACCGGGCAGCCAGCCAGCACGCCCTTTCTGACAGCTTCCTGGAGACCCTTTTCAACAGCCGGGAAGTAGTTCTTCGGTACCGAACCGCCGAACACCCTCTCCTCGAATACCAGCGTATCGCTCACGCACGGCTCAAATGCAATCTTGACATGACCGTACTGACCGTGACCGCCGGACTGTTTCTTGTGCTTGCCCTCGGCCTCGACCTTCTTGCGGATGGTCTCACGATAGGCAACCTGCGGCACGGAAAGCTTGACCTCTGCGCCGAATTTTGCAGCAAGCTTGGCAACAGCAATCTCAATATGCTGCTCTCCCAGACCGCTCAGAATCATTTCCTTCGTATTCGGATCCTGCTCATAGGTCAGTGTCGGATCCTCCTCCACAAGGCGCTGCATACCGGCGGAAACCTTCGCCTCATCGCCCTGGTTCTTGGCACGGACTGCCATCGAATAGCAGGCGTGCGGGAATGCCGGCATCGCCACGGAAACCACCCGATCCGGTGCGCAGAGCGTATCGCCCGTCAGTGCGCCGATCTTTACGGCAGCCACAATATCACCAGCCTCGGCAGCCTTGATCTCGGTCTGCTTCTTGCCGAGGAGCGTGTAGAGCTTGCCGATCTTTTCTTCTGTGCCGGTGCGGGAATTGATGACAGCCGCATCTGCGGAAAGCTTGCCGGCAAGCACCTTGATAAAGCTCATCTTGCCCACAAACGGGTCAGCCACGGTCTTGCATACCAGTGCTGCAAGCGGTGCGGATGCATCACACTGAATCTCTGCCACATCATCATTTGCCTCAGCTTCCGCCGGTGCCACCTCATCAGCAGCCGGAACGAGAAGCGTGAACTCCTTGAGCAGCATGTCGATGCCTGCCAGCGTTGCAGCAGAAGTGCAGACAACCGGCGTAATCAGACCCTTGTTCATGCCGGCATGAATGCCGTCAATGAGTTCCTTCTGTGTAAAGGCTTCGCCCTCAAAGAACTTCTCCATGAGTGCCTCATCCGTCTCGGCAACAGCCTCAGAAATCGCAGCAACCAGACCTTCCAGACGATAGTCATGCTCCGTAGTCACCTCAGCAGGCATCTCCGTCTCGATAGCCTTGCCCTTGCTGTCGTAGGTGTAGGCTTTCATTTCAATCAGGTTGATATAAGACACAATCTCGCCCTTTTCAATGACCGGTACCACAACCGGGCATACGGTCGGGCCGAACACGGTCTTGAGGTCTGTCAGGACATTGTAGAAATTGGCGTCCTTGTCATCAATCTTGGTGATGGCAAACATAGTGGACTTGCCCTGAGCCTGCGCAGCAGCGTAAGCCTTGCGTGTGCCGACTGCAACACCAGACTTGGCGGATACAGTGATGAGCACGGTGTCCGCAGCAGTAATGCCGGAGAGCTGCTCCCCTGCAAAATCAAGGATACCGGGGGTATCCAGCAGGTTGATCCAGTTATTCTCGTAGGCAAAGCCTGCCAGCTTCGTCGAAATGGAACCCTTGCGGCGGATCTCCTCCGGATCATAATCGCAGACCGTAGTGCCGTCAGCGATCTTGCCGAAACGGTCGGACGCTCCCGCTGCATACAGCAGAGCCTCCGCAAGCGAGGTCTTACCGGAACTGTGATGTCCGGTCAACGCAATGTTCTTGATGTTGCTTGCATGGAATTGGTTCATGAGTGGTTACGCTCCTTTGCAGTAAAATAGATGGCAGCCCTTCCCGGCGGAATGCTGCCGGTATATCTGAATTATGGTGTGTTGCCACACCTAAGACACTTTATATTATAGCATTTATGAATAAAATTTGCAAGCGAATGATACAATTTCTATATAGTTTACATGATAGTCAAACTTCATTTGTGCATTTTCAACAAATTGGAAGCCTGTGATCTGTGCCGAGCGTCATCGTTTTCATCTCATGGCAGGCCGGATTCCGGTTATGTTCTGCCTTTGCCGCATCGTACCGCTCAGTTCAGGCGGAGCAGTGCGGCTGCCCATCCCTCTTTCTCACGGACATCGAGCTTCTCAAAGCCTGCCGCAGTAAGGGTGTCGAGCACTTCGTCTGCACGTTCGATGATGATGCCGGAGACAATCAGACTGCCGCCGGGTTTCAGGAATCCCCGGAACAGTCCGGACATGGCAATCAGCACATCTGCCACGATATTCGCACAGATCAGGTCATAGCCGGTGCCGATCTGCTCCCGGAGCGCTGTATCACTGATGATATCACCGCAGTATGCGGTATAGCGGTCGGTGCCGATGCCGTTCTTGCCGGCATTTTCAACTGCCGTGCGCACCGAATTATCCACAATATCCACGGCGACTGCGGATGCAGCACCGAGCAGAATCGTGCCGATCGAGAGAATGCCGCTGCCGCAGCCGAGGTCGAGCACACGGTCGTCCTTTTGCAGCACACCCTCTGCAAGCTCCAGGCAGAGCCGGGTGGTGTGATGCTGCCCCGTGCCGAAGCTGGATGCGGGGTCGATTTCGAGCACGGTTCTGTCCTCGCAGTCCTCCGGGATTTCCTCCCAGGATGGCTTGATGAGAAGCGTTCTGCCGATTTTCAGGGGCTTGAAATACTGCTTCCAGTTATTCGCCCAGTCCTCCTCGCTGACATTGCCGCATTGCAGCGCAAGACTGCCGTAGAATGCGGCATGCTCACCTGTGCGGAGGCTATCGAGCATACTGCGCACACCGTTTAGCTGCTCTGCACCCTGCGCATCGTCCGGGAGATAGAAGGTCACGGTTGTGTCGCACTCCTTCAGCCCCATCAGGTCATCGTCGATATAGTCCCACTTACCGTCCTTGTCGTCCAGAAATTCCTGGAAGCTCTCCTTGTCCTGGATGGAAAAGCCCTTGACGCCGTGATCGGTCAGCAGCGCACAAAGTGCATCGACAGCGGGTGTTTCAGTACGGATTGTTACTTCAAACCAGTTCATAAAGTTCCTCCTTACAGCAACACCGCACGAAGATGTGCGGTGTTGGTTTTTATGCTTTCTTCGTCATTCGTCCGGCTTTTTTCTGCTCACGGGCAATGCGTTTCTGCTCCTTGACATAGTGCTTATATGCCTCATCCCAGCGGATATAGGAAGCGGAAGCTTCGGCGGACTGATGCTGTGCACCATCGCTGTAGAGCCGCTCATCAAGCTGTGCATACAATGCCTGCTCTGCAAAGAACGGCATGGATGCCGCTGCAAGCTCCTTCACCGATGTGGAATCCGGCAGACGCATGGTTTTACGCATCCGGCAGAAAATGGCAGATGCCGCCTGCTCCGGTGTCATCTTTTGCAGACTGCGGCGGAACAGCTTTTCCCGGATCGCCGGCAGCAGCAGCCAGATCACCAGCACAATCAGCGCCAGCGCAAGCATCACAAAGCCCCAGCGCATCACGTTCATGTTCTCGGCAGTGGTATCCTCCACCTCATCTGCAGGGACAGTCGGCTCAAAGCTCATCCACCCGAAGCCGGAGATATAGACCTCCGGGAAGGCATGGGCATCCCTTGCCTTGATGATATAGTTCATGTTCCATACCTCGCCGCTCTCCAGCCGCAGACGGGTATCATACATCTCGTTGAGGTTATAGCCTTCGGTAAACCGGGTCGGGAGCCCCGCACTGCGAGCAAGAAGCGTCATTGCAGTCGCATATTCCCAGCACAC
>JAFXOO010000088.1 GCA_017528675.1 Oscillospiraceae bacterium
CCTCAGACAGAGAAGGAAAACCGTCTGCTGCAGGAGCAGATCCAGACCGGTAAGGAGCGCATCGCAAAGCTCGGAGTGCAAATCGGTCAGTTCGATCAGCAGCTGGAAGATTTCAGTAGGAAGTATCCGCTATTGTGTAGGTTGGAGCGTAGCACACCGGAAGGCAGCGCGACCTATGTGCTGGACAAATCCCGCCTTTCTATCCGGCTGGTGCCGCCGTACAGTGAAGAACGGCTGGCGGCTGCAAGGGAGTACGCAAAGGAACATGGCTTTCAAGTCATACAGACAGAAGAAAAAATTGCTTGAAATGAGGGCGATTTACCAAAAAATACCGGGTCTGCACCCAGTATTTTGAACGGTAATCCCCGCAGGCGTATTCCGTATCCACTTCCTGCGATTGGTGCAGATGTATGGATACGGAGCCGGAAAAGCTGGCGGACACCGTATCAGCGGTGGATGCCGGTTTTTCCGGTGCAGGAGTACAGAGGGATGCAATCCCTTTGTGGCTGGGTGCAGGGGCGGCAGCGCACTGCTGGGGTCAAGGGGCAACGCCCATTGGCAGGTTAAGGGCGGCAGCCATTATCGGGTCAAGGACGAAGTGCCTTGGCGGGTTGAGGGCGGCAGTCCCATCGGGTCAAGGGTGAAACGCCTTGCCCAGGGAAAGTTGATGCCTGCGTCAACTTGTACTGGGTATTACCTGACGCAAAATTCCGCAGGTTTGGCGGCTTCGCCGCCCTCCCCAGCCCGGAACAGCTTTGCAGGAAGGAGGAAAAATGTTTGAAATTAACAAGGCACAATGGGCGCTCCGGGAAGCATGGCACTTACAATCCCCGTCACAATGACCGCCGGTTCGATGTAGAAAACAGCGAACACATTGACGCTGAGCGTGCCAGACAAAATGTGTACTGGGACTGCTACCGGGGATTTACCACCCACGACTTTCGGGATAACCCGGAGCAGCCGGATTTCAGCTTTGAGGAAATTGAGCGGATGTATTACTACGAGCATTATGCCGACCATGTAAATGCCCAGAACGCCCGGAATGAGAAAACCCGGCATATTGAGCGCAACCGTACTGTGGATGACCTCTTGAAAAATAACAAGACCTGTCCGGAAGAAAGCATCTACCAGATCGGCACGATAGAGGAATCCGTCTCACCGGAAACGCTGGCGCTCATCGTCAGTGAATTTTATGAAGAATTTGAGCGCCGTTTCGGTTCTCATATCCACATTTTAGACTGGGCGCTCCATCTGGATGAGGGAACACCGCATATTCACGAGCGCCATGTGTTCGACTGTGAAAATCGGTATGGAGAATTGTGTCCCCAGCAGGAAAAGGCGCTGGAGGAACTGGGTATCCCTCTCCCAAAACCGGAGCAGCCCAAAGGAAAGCACAATAACCGGAAACAGACTTTCGATGCAGTCTGCCGGACAATCCTGTTTGACATTGCCAAACGGCATGGACTTCATCTGGAACAGGAGCCGTCCTATGGTGGGCGTGACTATCTGGAAAAGCAGGATTATATCCTGATGAAGCAGAAAGAACAGATGGCGGCGCAGGAGCAAAAGCTGGAAGAACTGACGCTCAAAATCGAGGATGTGGAGACGCTGTTGGAGGATGTTTCCGATGTGGCCTATGACAAGGCAGTGGAGGTCGTGACAGACAAGGTACGGGAACAGACCCAGCTTGAGGATTTGGAAGTGATCGAGAAATACCGAAAGAGCGTGGTATCCCCCAATGCAAAAAATTCGCCGGAAGTGGTGAAGATTGCAAATACCCTACTGGGAAGGGCACGGGAAAAATTACAGCAGTCCGCAGAAAAGATTCTCAAAAAGGTGCAGGCTGTGCTGCTGAAGCCGGAGGTCAAGCAGGCTGGCAAAGAGCAGATTAAGAAAAAAGCCAGAGAATCCATCAAAGAGAAGCTGGCGAAAGGCAAATTGGACGCTGACCGGAAGAACCGGGAGCGATGGGAACGTGAGGGGCGGATCGCCCCGACAAAAAAACAGGATATGGAGTTGTAAGGCATCTGATTTTCTGAGGAAACCGGGTGCCTTTTGTTTTGTTTGGAGGTGGGGAAATCGAATGTATTTGAAACAGTAAAGCAGTCTGTCACGACAAGACAGGCTGCGGAATTTTATGGGATTCCAGTAGGACGGAACGGGATGGCCTGTTGTCCTTTTCACGATGACAGACATCCCAGCATGAAGGTGGACAGGCGGTTCCATTGCTTTGCCTGTCAGGGGGACGGAGATGTGATTGATTTCACTTCCCGCCTCTTTGGACTGGGCAGTAAGGAAGCTGCCTTGAAGCTGGCAGAGGATTTCTCTGTCAGTCTTGACAGCAAAGGTCATGGTCCGCCACGAAAGACAATCATCAAAAGAAAAATCAGCGAGGAAGTGCGATACCGGCAGGCAGAGCAGAAATGTTTTCGGGTGCTGTGCGATTACCTGCGTCTGCTGGAACGCTGGAAAGAAGAATATGCTCCCAAACAGCCGGAGGATGACTGGCATCCCCTGTTTGTGGAGGCTCTGCACAGGCAGCCATATATCGAATATCTGCTGGATATTCTCCTGTCTGACAGCATAGAAGAACGTGCTTCCGTGGTTGCTGAGTATGGAAAAGAGGTGAAGAAAATTGAGCAGCGAATATCAGAATTTACCGCCAGCCACCCGGCAGGCTGTGATGAGCGCAGCCGAGGCCATAGCGCCGGAACAGAGCGCCCAAGATGTGCGGGAGAGCCTTTCTGTCACCGATAAGGGAAAAACCGCCAATACCATCGACAACTGCCGGATCGTGTTCTGCTGTGATCCGCTCCTGCGGGATGCTATCCGGTTAAATCTCCTGACCGACCGGGTGGACATTGTACGGGATTTGGGCTGGCGCAGGAACACCAGCGCCTTAACAGATACCGATGTGAAATATCTTCTCCTCTATTTTGAGCAGAACTACGAGCTGACCAGTGAGAAAAAGATCACAGCTGCACTTTCCATTGTAGCAAACGAAAATTGCTATCACCCGATTCAGGATGTGCTGAACAGCCTTGTCTGGGACGGGACACCCCGCATCCGTTCCTGCCTGCACCACTTTCTTGGCGCTGATGAAAGCGACTATGTGGAAGAAATGCTGAAACACTTCCTGCTGGGCGCTATCCGCCGGGTATTCCGTCCCGGTTCCAAATATGAGGAAATGCTCTGTCTGGTAGGCGGCCAAGGTGCCGGGAAGTCCACTTTCTTCCGCCTGCTGGCAATCCGGGACGAGTGGTTTTCCGATGACCTGAAAAAGCTGGACGATGACCGGGTGTTCCAGAAGCTGCAAGGCCACTGGATCATCGAGATGTCGGAAATGCTTGCCACCAGCAGCGCAAAGAGCATTGAAGAAATTCGCTCCTTTATCAGCCGACAGAAGGAAACCTACCGAACGCCTTATGAATCCCAGCCCAAAGACCGGCTGCGGCAGTGTGTGTTCGGCGGTTCTTCCAACACATTGGACTTCCTGCCGCTGGATCGGGCCGGGAACCGGCGCTTTCTCCCAATCATGATTTACTCGGAGAATGCGGAGGTTCATATTTTGGAGGACGAGGATGCTTCCAGAGCCTATCTTTTGCAGGTGTGGGCAGAAGCCATGACCATTTACCGCAGCGGACAGTATTCCATGAAATTCAGCAAGAGCATCCAGCGTCAGCTGGTGGAGGTGCAGAAGGACTTCATGCCGGAGGATACGGAGGCCGGGCAGATACAGGGCTTTCTGGAACACTACACTGGGAACATGGTCTGTTCCAAGCAGCTGTTCAAGGAGGCGCTGGGGCATACCTTTGACCAGCCGAAGCGGTGGCAGCTGCACAATATCAACGAGATCATGAACACAGTCGTGACCGGCTGGAAGCCTTTCTCCAATCCCAGGATGTTCGCCGGGTACGGCAGGCAAAAGGGTTGGGAATGTGACAATTTCGACAACGAACTGTCCGACAACGAAGGCGGATTTGTGGAACTGAGCGAGGAAGAATGCCGCCAGCTGGAACTTCCGAAGGAGTGGATTGCCTGAGAATGATGGTCTGTTGCCAGTTGGTTGCCGGGTTCGTTGCTGGCAAATCTATGGTTTTGATATAGAAAAAGCCCATAAATAAAGGATTTTTCACAAGTATTTTCTGTCCGGCAACGAAAGCAACGAGATTTTACAAGAAAACTTATCAAGCAAAGATTGACAGTCAGATATTCATTTACAGGTTTTTATAGGCTGGTTGCCGGACTTCGTTGCCGGCACACGGTTATCTGGACTGTCACACTATGGAGGTAGCCTATGGAGAAAAACAAGAAGCAGAATAAAAAAGTCCGGTTCGTGGTGGTTCGGGAGTTTTCCGGGGACAAAACCATGCGGGAAGCCTTTGAGCAGCTGATCGAGCGCCAGACCTGCGAACACTTCGAGGAATGGTTAGAACATCGGGAAATGGCACAAAAAGCGGCGTAAAGCGGTTGAATCAGGAACGGGGACATGGTATTATAATGGTATCGTGTCCCTGTTCATAGAAGGAGAACACTATGAGCAGGAAAAAACAAGTCAATCAAAAAATCACAGCGCTTTACTGCCGTATCTCTCTGGACGATGGCAGCGATAATGAGAGCATGAGCATTAGCAACCAGAAACTTATGCTCCGGGACTTTGCCGAAAAAAACGGTATGTTCCAGTATGAGTATTATGTGGATGACGGTTATACAGGCCGCAACTTCAACCGCCCTTCCTTTCAGCGTATGATTGCTGATATTGAGGCGGGAAAGATTGGCTGTGTCATCACAAAAGACCTGTCCAGACTGGGCAGAAATTATATCGAGGCCGGCAGCTATATCGAAATCTTTTTCCCCAAACACAATGTACGATATATCGCCATTACAGACGGAGTTGACAGCCTGACCCGCCAGGAAATGGACATCACGCCCTTTAAGAATATCCTGAATGATATGTACAGCCGGGATATTTCCAAAAAGGTGCTGGCGGGGCGTATGACCCGTTCCCGGCAGGGAAAGTTTTGTGGTGGGCAGCCGCCTCTCGGATTGATGCGTGACCCGGATGACCGGGGGCATTTGATCCTTGACCCGGAGACGGCGCCGGTGATCCGAAAAATCTATGACATGGCGCTGGACGGCTGGGGCTGTATGCGGATCGCAAAGCAGCTCATGGATGACAAGGTTCCTATCACGAGGGTAAAGAGCAATACGGAATGTGACGTCAACTATTATGCGTGGGGCGGTGCAAGGATCAGTCATATCCTGCGAAACCCATTCTATAAGGGCGCACATCTGGTCTGCCGGACACATCAGAAAGGGATTCGTTCCAACACCTATGACATTATCCCCCGTGAGGACTGGGAAATCATTGAGGATTGCCATGAAGCAATCGTTTCCCCGGAAGAATGGGAGCAGGTGCAGTCAATCATTGACCGCAGACCTACCATTATGAAAGGCAACTCCTGTCCCTTCTATAACCTGTTCCACGGTATCATTTACTGTGCTACCTGCGGAAAGTCCATGCAGGTGCGGTATGAAAAGGTGGGCAGAACCGGAAAAAACCGTTTTACCGGCGAGATGCGGGAGCCGATTGACAAGGCGTATTATATCTGCCAGACCTACAACCGGCTGGGCAAGAACGCCTGCACCAGCCATAAGATCGAGGCAAGGGATTTGTATGACCTTGTTCTGAAGGACATTCAGGAACTGGCGGCACAGGCTCTCAAAGATGCCGACGCATTTTATCAGCGACTGAGCAGCCGGATGGAGCGCCGGTATCTGATAGACGCTTCCCAGACGCAGAAAGAACGCCAGCGGCTGGAAGCCAGAAATCAGGAGATTGACGGGATGTTCCTGAGCCTTTACACCGATAAGGCTAAAGGGATACTGACCGAGCAGCGTTTTATGAAGCTGACGGCGGCGCTGGAACAGGAGCAGGAAGCCAACCAGAAGCGCCTGCAAGACCTGATGTTGATGATGCGACACTCTGACGAACAGGAAAGCGAAGTCCGCACCTTTATCCGGGAAATCCGGCGCTACGCCGCCATTGAAGAACTGGACGAGGCGGTGCTGAACCGGCTCATCAGCAAGATTCTGGTGGGTGAAGTCAAGAAGATTGACGGACAGAAAGTGCAGGAAGTCAGGATCATTTATAACTTTGTCGGAGAAATCCCGGAGATTACAGAATAATCAGTGATCCCCATCTCTCAATCAATGAGGGATGGGGATTTTTTCTTTGCCGTCGTCCGGCAGATGTTACATTAAATTTTCCAAAGTGGATTGCAATTATAATTCATTGATTGTTTCAGTAATTGCCATGTTTCGAATCCGCTTCGCTGGGGCATGAACCGCAAGAGCTGCGGCAGCAAATACGAATAGAATGATAAGGCAGAGCGTCATTCCTGGCAGATGCCATGTCATGCCAAAATAGCGTGTAATGAGTCGAGCGTACAGCATACGGCTCAGCAGCAGACCGGCAATACAGCCGACAATCAGCCCGGAAACAGCATAGGTAAAGGCTTCCGCAGCAACCATCCGAGTAAGCTGACTGCCATCCATTCCAATTGCACGCATGACGCCATACTGCTTTGTACGGGCAGAAACGCTCATCGAAATGCTGTTGACAATGTTAAAAAGAGAAATCAGTCCAATAATCGCCAGAAAACCATATACGACAATTCTGGAAGCCAGATAGGTAGCAGCTTCCTGCGAATTACGCTCTCGCACATCCGATACAATGATCTCGTCTGTTGCAAGGTGGGCAATTTGCATTACAGTCTGCTCTGTTGCTGAATCGTTCAGCAAAACGCCGATCATATTATAGTTCTGCGCTCCGACCAGACGGTCAAATAGCGCCTGTGGGCAGATGACTGTAACATCATCCGGGAACATTCCCTCCGAAAAAGCCCCCACAATGGTAAGGTCTCTTCCGCTTATATAAACGGTATCTCCAACCTTCAACGGGTTGTTTTTATTATAGATCGTCATGACTTCGTTGCTGCTGGCTGCCTGATCGGCCATCCTGCCTGCTACAACGAGATCCCTGCTTTTTTCCATCATAAAATCATCGTAGGAA
>JAFXOO010000089.1 GCA_017528675.1 Oscillospiraceae bacterium
AGACCAACGACTATTTTGCCAAAGGACTCAGCGGAGGATGCCTTGCCATTCTCCCACCGACAAGAAGCAACTTTGCCGCGGAGGACGATATCATCGCAGGCAATACTGGACTATATGGCCGCCAGGGAATCCCGCTGGTCGCCGTAGATATTCCACGGAAGCGCTGTCGAGCGGTTGGCATTCATCATCACAATCGGGAACCGCCCGCCGGAGGCATAGACAAGGCCTTCCGCCATGTACAGCAAGCCCTGGGAGGAGGTTGCTGTGAAGGTGCGGACGCCTGCCGCCGATGCACCGATGGCACAGGACAGCGCCGAATGCTCGGACTCCACATGGATGAATTCGGCATCGAGAGAGCCGTCCTCCACCATGTCAGACAGCCGCTCCACCACGATGGTCTGGGGGGTGATCGGGTAGGCAGAGATCACCTCCGGCCGTGCCAGACGGATTCCTGCGGCAAATGCCTCGTCTCCGGATAAAAACTGCTTCATTCCCGCTCACGCTCCATTCCGATGGCTCCCGGCCTGCACTGCTTTTCGCAGATGCCGCAGCCCTTGCAAAAATCATAGTCGATGACGGCCTTTCCGTCCTGTATGGAGATCACGCCGTCCGGACAGTAGAGATAGCACTGCCCGCAGCCGATACATCTGGTGCTGTCCACGACGGGACGGATGCTGCGCCAGCCGGCATTGACCGTCACAAGATAGCCTGCTTCGTAGCTTGTGGACTCCGGGACATCGTCAAATCCGAAGCTTTTCTTTTCACGCAGATACGGTTTCATTGGCGCACCTCCCTGACTGCCTGACAGACAGCCTGTTTATTCTTTTCCCGGATTTTTGGTGAAAGATAGCGGTCAATCGCCGTAACAAGCTGCTCGTCTGTGACCGCATCTGACACGCCGGACAGTGCGCCGAGCATCACGGTGTTCACCACCGGAAGATGCAGTGCAGCAGCAAGCGCATCTCCGTCAAAGGCAATCCAGTCAGGACTCTGCTTCCGGGTGTTGACGAGGATCCGTCCCTCTGCTTTCAGGAGCTTCTGCAAAGCAGGGGTGTAGAGAGTTTCATCCAGAATGACGATATAATCTGCCTTCTCTGTTTCGCTGCGATCCAGAATCGGCCGGTTATCGAGCTTGGTAAACGCCCGCACAGGGGCACCACGGCGTTCCGGCCCGAACGAGGGAAATGCCAGAGAATAGGCATCTCCGCCCTTATCTGCAAATGCCGCTCCAAGGAGCTTTGCTGCTGTAAATGCGCCCTGCCCGCCACGGCCGAGCCATAGTATCTCTTTCATCTTATAGCCTCCTTAATCCATATGATTACTATACTATAGTATAGCACAAAAACAGGCCTCTGTCCAATGCCTGTTTCTGATGGTTTGCTATAGATTTTGACTATAAAGAAACTAATAAAGCAGAGCACTTCCCCTCGGAGAAGTGCTCTCAGCTTGTCGATAAAGTTCCTTTTCTGGCGCCGGCGCACTGCGGTGCGCCCCCTCCGCCGCCGTTCGGCGGCACCTCCCCCGAAGGGGGAGTGGGCTGGGGTAAGCTGCCCAGCAAGGAACGAGCGCAGGCAGTCGCTTATGCCCTGGCTGTGGAGCGCTCACCGGTGCTGCGTTATTGTTTCTCCACCGTCACAGAGCATTTTCCGTTCTGAACCTCGCCGATGGTCACGGTATAGCCGGTGTTCACTGTCTGATAGCCATCTGCATCATATCCCGCAAAATTCGTTGTGCCGAAGGTGCAGATGTTGCCCGTCCGGTAAAACGGCCCGTGTTCCTGCTCATTGACCAGGCGGAGTATCCGGAACCGGTCGCTGCCGAGGTAGTTTTCCCCGAAGTTGTCATACTTGAATGACGTCCGGTTCCACATGTCCGTGAACAGCTCAGCATCGACATGGAAAATCCGCACACCGTCAGGCCGGTTGTACCAGGCATAGGTTGCCATCTCGGTGTTGTTGGCGGCGGGCGTGAGATATTCGATCACAAAGTACTCCGAGGTCGTATTACCCGGCTCTGCACTGACTGGCAGAATCAGACAGCTTCCCTCTGTGGAAAGATCGGAAAGCTCAAATGTCTGCGTACCGCTCCCCTCATACCACTGCACCTGATCGTGCGACATCCAGCCGAGCATCAGCTTGGAAAAGCTGCAAAAATCACCGATGGAATCGTCCATCCGCTCAAAGCCTGCATCGCCCACAAATCCCTCTGAGCTTGTATAGTGATCGCCGTCACCATAGACATAGTAGTCCGGCAGTCCAAGGCAGTGCCCCAGCTCGTGGATGACCGTCTGCTTGTACGTCCAGATGGTATCTGCATAGGGGGACTGATCCATGATGATGTAGTTGAACAGCCGTTTTCCGTCCAGCGTAAAGAACGGATTTTCGTACCATACCGCCGTACAACCCCACCAGTACTGCTTGTCGTCATAGCTTGCATTGTCAAGCGGCACGGCAAAGGTCAGGCAGTCAATCACACCGTCGCCGTCGCCGTCGTACTGGCTGAAGTCGATCTGCTCATCGAGTCCCTGAAGCACCTCCATGGCAGTCCTTTCATACATCGGGGTACCGTTTTCGTCATAGTACTGGTAATCCGCCATGTTGCCGCTGCAAGTGTAGTATACACAGTCGCCCTCAATGCGCAGATTGCCGTAGGAGGCACGGTCATACCAGCCTGTGATGCTGTCATAGGGATCCCCTGCCTGGCCGGAGCCGTAGAGCTCCTGCCGCAGCGTATCCAGCGGGAGCTTCTGGTCGGAGTATTTTACATCCGCAAATTCCACAAATACCGAAAGCATCTTTGCCGTCCCGGTATTGGGCAGAGACTTTTCAAACTGCCCTGTGACAGGGTCAAATAGTGTGGTATCCTTCGGTTCCGGCGGCGGATCCTGCTGCTCCGGCGTATAGATGCCGAGCACCATTTTTTTGAGATAGCCGAGGTCAAAAATGTCGATCACATCATTGTGGTCGATGTCACCGAGATCAACACGGTCAACCTCCATCTCCACAGGCAGCCCCAGCAGATGTTGTTGCAGCATAATAATGTCAGCCACATCCACGACACCGTTGCCGCTGATGTCGCCAAGATGATACTGCTCTGTCTCCGAGAGGGCAGCAGCCGTCATCTGCATTGAACTCATGGAGCCGATGAGTACGGCAGCCGAAACAGCGGTCAGTATTCTTCTAATGCGTTTCATCCTAATCTCCCTTCAGAAGGCATCCGGCAGAAAACCGGGCGCCGGGCTGTTATAGTTATTTCATTTTTCGCCATGGTGTCCTGATTCATGGATTCATTATACCATAATTCTGCATGGTTGTCAATGCATTTTGTCTGTTTTCACAACAAAGCAGATGAAATTGTGCTGCACAAAAGCACAGCCCCCGAACCGGTGCAGTTCGGGGGCTGTTGGATACGGTATTGTGTGGTACAGGCGGCTGATACTATTTTTCAGCTTTACTCACCGGTACAGCTCACTCCGTTTCTGAATATTCATCTTCTTAAAGATGGTCTGAACGGTGGTTTTGATGGTGTTTTCGCTGACATTGAGGCGGGTGGCGATCTCCTTGTTGGTGAGGCGTTCACTGACGAGTGCCACAATTTCGAGCTGGCGTGCAGTGAGGGTGGTGTCGTGGACGAGCGAATCGGAGCTCTGCTTGCTGAGGAGCCGCCGGTAGACGGTCAGAGAGGAACGGATTCTGGCGCAGAACGGTGCATATTCAGGATTTTTCTTAAGCTGCTCCAGGCCGTGGAAAATGCTGCTGTAGTACCAGAGATAGGGCAGAATCAGGTTGGGGGCAATGGCACATTTCAGCGAATCTTCGAGAAATTTCAGTGCCATTTCGGGCTGCTCAAGACTCTCGTAGGCAATGGCCAGCAGCAACGTGCGGATGCATTCGACACACGGCTCCGCAAACGGCTCCTGCTGCTCGAACAGCGCAATGAGATTCTGGTAATTGTGCAGCCGAAGCAGAAGCAATCCCTGAAACAGCAGACTTTTAGGCTTCTGTCCCTTGTTGCGGTGGGTTTTGAGCATGTAAATGCAGAGATCCTCAACATCTGCATCCCAGTCTCCGCCACGCAGCAGCCGCAGCAGCAGTATGGCACGGCTCAGCTCGCTTGCCGCATGCCAGCCGCCGCTCCGGAGCTGCTCGTTGAGTGACTCCCGGAGCATGGACATGCCGGCATCGGTATTCCCGGAAAATATGTTGATGGCTGCCCGGAAAATCTGGATGGTGCATCGGTTGCGGCCGGTGTCCGCTATGGTGAACTCAATTGCCTGTAGCATCGTCAGCGATTCCTTCGGTGCAAATTGCAGTATCATCTGTAACAGCTCATAAAGATCCTGGTCACGCACTTCCTGACGGCTTCCCTGTGCGCCATCCTTCTGGAGCCGCTGGAGCTCCAGACCATCACCGACACGGTCATTCTCCGCCTTCTGGTCGGAGGTAAAGAGCCGGTAGCGTGCCGACAGTGCCGAAACCAGGAGGTAGTGCATGTGGTAGCGGCCGCTGTTTTCGTCATAGTACAGAAATGCCGGGAGGTTCTGGGTATTGAGCAGCGAAAACGCCGCCGAGGGAAAGTCTCCGCCAACCTGCTGGCAGTAGTTGCAGAGCTCGTCCGCCGAAAAGCTCTCGTAGACAGACATACGGCTCAGAAGCTCCCACTGCACCGGCGTCAGACCGAGATCCTCCGGGTTCGAGGCGAGCATAATCCATGAGGCAAACAGTTCCTCCAGCCCCATCAGCGTCCGTGCCTTGCCAAGGTGAGTGATCTGCTGGTAAATGCGTGTGATCGCAGGCATCCAGCCGCTTGTGAAACGGTAGATGAGCGCTGCCTCCTCCGGCAGCAGCCGGATGCCGTAGCTGCCGTAGCCCTGAATGATTTCCTCCGGCGTAAGCATGAAGTAATCATCCGAAATATAGTTGATGTAGTCCTGTAACACCATCTGGGTGTTGGTGAACAGGTGGAAGCGGGACATGATAACAATGTGAAAGCCTTCAATCCGCTGTGCTGCAAGCTGGTAGAGAAATATGGCGATATTTTCATCAATTTTGCCGCTGCAATCGAGCACATAGATCAGCATGGCGCCTTTGTCAGAACGCTTGAGCATATTGGCGATGCAGCTTGCAGCAGCGGAAAGAGATGTAGTGAAATCCGGCTTTTCCGCCTGAATCTCCGGAATTTCGCCGCCGATCTGCGAAAGGAAATTACCGAACCAGTCCCGGAATGTCTCAGCCGAGCAGCAATTCCAGGAATACCGGCATTTCAGATTGTCCACATAGGAGCGTACTGCTGTGGTCTTGCCGGAAATCATCGGCGCCCTGACAATGGTCAGCGGCTTCTTGCGGATGCAGTTGAGACGCCCGGTGAGGCGACTGTTGAAGTAGTAGAATTCCCGTTCCGTCATGACTCATCCATCCTTTCTGAGCAGTTGCAGCACCTTCGGCGCAGCGATGCGGAACCACGAACAGAAGGCCTCCGGTGTGCTGAGCAGACGCTCCTCCAGTTCGGAGAAGGTCACCCATTCGAGCGCTTCGATTTCCTCCGGATCCGGAGAAAACGGCCCGTCACAGGTACCAAGGAACACATGATCGTACTCATATTCATACAGATCCTCTGCATACTTAGAGTAATATACAAAGTCAAAAAGCTCCTTCACCCCGCAGGAAATGCCGAGCTCCTCCTGTAAGCGGCGTGGAACTGCCTCAGCCAGCGTTTCGCCGTTTCTCGGATGGGAGCAGCAGGCATTTGCCCACAGCCCGCCCGAGTGGTATTTCGTCTTGCACCGGCGCTGAATCAGCATACGATCGCCGCTGATGAGAAAGACGGAAAACGCCCTGTGCAGTCTGCCGAGGCGGTGTGCCTCAGCCTTTTCCATCGTACCGATCTGCCTGTCAGCAAGATCTACTAAAATCATCTCATCCATACGGACACTCCTTTCACCCGGAAATCGCCCGGAAGCACTGTAATACCTACATTATACCATACTCCGGAGAAGGATGCAAGTGCGGAGGCGTCTAAAAACGGGGACATAATTTAGTAAAACTACACAA